>JANNVM010000201.1:0-9334 GCA_031414455.1 Verrucomicrobiota bacterium | reverse complement strand
GATGTTGGCCTGGATGAGGCGCAGGTTTTTCTTCTTCTGGAGAATGGTGCGGGCGCCCGCCTCAAAATCCGGCGCGATGATCACGTCGGTAAAAATCTCGCTGATGACACGGGCAAGCCGTTCGGTGAGCGGACGGTTCGTTACGATGACGCCGCCGAACGGAGCCTGTTTGTCGGTCTCGAATGCCTTGTCCCAGGCGGCACGCAGGTCTTCGTCGTCGCAACCGACGCCACAGGGATTCGTATGTTTCAAAATCGCGACCGTGGGGCGCTTGAACTCCATGACGAGTTCCGTGGCCGCTTCGATATCAATGATGTTCGTGTAGCTCAGTTCCTTGCCCTGGAGCTTATCGAAGAGTTCGTTGAATGATCCGTAGAGGTTCGATTTCTGGTGAGGATTCTCGCCGTAGCGGAGCGTCTGGCAGAGCGGCACGCTCACACTGAATGAGGCCTCAGTCTCCTGCTCCTTGTTGAGGAAGTCCGCAATGGCCCGGTCGTAGGCGGCGGTGCGCTGATAGACTTTGATGGCCAGCCGCTCGCGGGTCTTCAATGTCGTCGCTCCATCGTGCTCCTTCATTTCCTCCAGAACCGCCGCATAGTCCGCCACGTCTGTGATCACCGTGACGCTCTGATAATTCTTCGACGCCCCGCGCAGCATCGCCGGGCCGCCGATGTCTATATTCTCAATCGCCTCTTCCAGCGTCACGCCTTCTTTGGCGATGGTTTTCTCGAACGGATACAGATTCACCGCGAGGAGATCAATGGGCGGCACCTCCAGTTCCTTCGCCCGCGCCACATGCGCCGCATTCTCCCGCTGATAGAGGAATCCACCGTGAACTTTTGGGTGGAGCGTCTTCACACGCCCGTCGAAACACTCCGGGTAGTTGGTGTATTCCGCCACTTCCACCACCGGCAGCCCCAGCTTGCGGATGAACTCCGCGCTGCCGCCGGTCGAGAGCAATTCCACGCCCATGCCATGCAACCCGCGGGCAAAGGCCTCCAGGCCCGATTTGTCGGAGACAGAAATAAGTGCGCGAGTGATCTTCATGAGTTGGGAAAGAGGGCCGGAGGATGAAACCGCCCCCCCGCGGCGCAACGGGAAACTAATCACTCAACATTTCGCTGCCCGGGACCGCGGCTTTATAAGCCGCCTCGCCAATCGAGCTTCTCAGCATGGCGAGCGGCTTGCAAAGCCGCGGTCCCGGTTACTTCTCCTGCGTTTTCAACGGCAGCGCTCCCTTTGGCACCGCTCCGGATTCACGGAGCAGTTTCTCAACCTGGGGCCGAACCTCCGCGGGCAGTTGCTCCAGAGCTTTGCGGATATCCCTTCCAACGTTCTGTTCAACACGTGGTTCGTGAAACCATCCGTTGGCCTTGAGCAGTTCAAGGATTTCGCGGTCAGCAGCATTCATCGCGGCATTGTCCCCGCTGCGCGTTTCCCCCAAGCCCCTGATGAGCATTTCCATACCATCCCCGCCCATCTTCAAAACCCGCCGTGTTACCCGTGCCAGCGGGTCGGCGTGCTCCATCGTCGCGGGGGCAATGTGCTGGCTCAGCGATGCCGTGGTCTCCATCTGCCGGCCTTTGCGAAAGTAGGTCAGCTTCACGTTGTCACCCTCTTTGTGATTGGCGATGAGCACCGCGAGCTGGCGCTGCGTGATCAGAATTTGGTCATCGAACTTGCTGAGCACATCGCTGTCCTGGAGCCCTGCTTTGGCGGCGGGGCTGTCCGGGGCGACGGCACCGATGAGCAGGCCGGTGTCAGGCATGAGAGGCAGTTGGGCGCTGACCTCTGGTGGCACCTCCATCGTGGCGACGCCGAGGAAGGTGACGGGACCGGTGCGCACCGGCGGCCGTTCATTGAACATCCACGGCGGCAGCAAATTGTCCGAGTCTTTGATGTCCACGACCCGCGACTCCTTCTTCCCGTTGATCTCCGTGGTGATGATGACTTTGCCCCGAAGCGACGCCGCTGTGGCTGGATCATTGAGATCAAGGAGGCACTTCTCAGGCTTTCCGTTCACGTCCATTTCGACCACAATTTTCCCATCCGTCACTTCGACGGCGGCAGACGGCTTTTGTTGATCGGGTACGGGGACCGCAGGGTCCTCCGCCGTGACGCGAAACGCGCAGCCTAGAATGGAAATGGCGAGCAGTCGAACTTTCATGGTCGTGATTCAATAAGTGTTCAGCACCACGGGCACGATTTCATCGCGGACGCGGGATTCACGCACGGGTGGTGCGCCATTGGAGGGAATGTAGGTGTTGTCGTCCAGCCATGTTGCACGCATGAGCCTGACGGGTCGCTGCTGGGCATCGCGGGCAAAACCGAGGTCACTCATGCCGAGCAGGCGCTGCAGGCTTTGCTGCGGGGTTGCGGCGGCTGCCGGACCGGCTGCGGTCACTGGAATCAAGGACACTCCCTGAGTCCCTCGATCAGCCATCAAATACCATGTGGCCGTTCCGGCGATGGCGGCGACCACTGCTGCGCGCGCCAACAACGGAAGGAAGGTCAATACCTTCGCCGTTGCCCCTGGCCGCTGGATTGCCGGGCGCGCCGCGAAGAGCCGTTGCATGAGATCCGCGGAAGGTGCGGCGGGGCGCAGGCCTTCGAGCAGGACTGCAGCGGGACAGGTATCATCGTGTTCGTTCATAACAGCACGGGGGTGAGAGATTTGCGGAGCTGAGCAAGGGCCGTGCGGTAACGCGTGGCGGCCGTGCCCTGCGGAATGCCAAGGGTGACCGCGAGTTCCGCGAAGGTTTGACCGCCCCAGATTTTCAGCGTGATGACATCGCACAAATCCTTCGGCAGGGTGCGTACCGCTTCCTCAAGCAGCATGGCCGTCTCGCGGTCGTGGACCGCGGAGTCGAACCACACATCGTTCTCCGGAGCTGCCGCTTCCTCGCGGCGTGCGCGCCGGTCGTGCCTCCGTCCCAAATCTATCGCCCGGCGCCGAATCGTCGCGAAGACCAGCGCGGCTTCGGGCCGTCCGCCTCCGCGCTCCCACGCCTCCACGAGTGCTTCCTGGAGCACGTCTTCAGCGTCGTGATCACTGCGGGTCTGCTGGCGCGCGAACAAAAGAAAGCGCGCCGCGTTTTCGGCGATCCACGATTCCCATGATCTGGTGGTGTTGTCTGGCAAAGGAAAGAAAGGCAGGTTCACCGCATTAGCGCCGCCGCGGCGGGATTTTATGTAACGTCCTGAAGCTGGCCTGCAATTTCCCGCTTCTTCACCTGAGAAGAAGCTGGATCATCCATGCCGGGTGACTATGCATCACTCATGCCCGCTCGACGCTCTTCCCGTGATGACATTGTCTATGATGACGAGGCCCCCCGCCGCGCGTACGATGGTGACGGCAGTGACTGGGGGCAACATCGTGAGCAGGACGCGTCCAGAGTGGCGAAGGAACTCGAAAAGCGCCGCGCCGGAGGCGAGTCCCTGCGTGTCGCGGTGCCAACCCACGGACGCAACCTGAGCAATACCTTCTGGGGCCAGGCATGGAACCGGAATTTGATGGCCTACAGTGATTACGAGGGCCGCCTGCCGCGCGGCCGCACCTGCTTCCGCGCCGGCAAGGTGCTTGATCTCGAAATAGGCAAAGGCCTCGTCACTTCCTCAGTCGCCGGCACGCGCATCTACGACGTTCGCATCACCATCGCCCCCGTCGCGGCCAGGGCGTGGACGGAGCTCAAGCAACGCTGTCAGGGAAAGATCGGCGGGCTGGTGGAACTCCTCACCGGCGCACTCAGTGATGAGGTGATGAGCGAGGTGACCAACCTCGATCACGGGCTCTTCCCTGCCCCGCGCGAAATGAAACTAAGCTGCACCTGCCCGGACTTCGCCGGTCTGTGCAAGCATCTTGCTGCAACACTCTACGCCGCCGGCAGCCGTCTCGACGATCAACCGGCGCTGCTCTTCACGCTGCGCGGCGTGGATGCGCAGGAAATGGTCGCCACCAATACCGCCGAGGCAATCAGTCACCTCACTGCTCCCGCGACAGTGGATGACGATCGCGCCGCGGCTCTCGCCGGCATGGATTTCGGTGATGTTTTCGGGATTGATACGGAGATTCAGCCGCCCCTTCCGGAGAAAAAGATGCCGTCAAAAAAGCGCCCGCGAACCGGCTAACAAACCTGCCCCGCCACTCTCCAGCGAGAAAGAAGTTGCCGATTCGGGGAACTAAAGGACATTTCCCGGGTGACTGAGTTGCGTGCCTCTTCCTGTGAGGAATTCCCGGCGGTCCCTGCACGCGCCAGCCGCTCAGTCACACCCGCCGTTTCCGGCCCCACTATACCCATGAATCGTCTCGACCTCGTTATCCCCTCCTTCGAACAGCCCGCTCCCGCCGACAGTTTTGAACTATCGTGGCCATCCCACGGGGGCGCGTCCTCCGTCGCCACCGCGACGCGGACGGTCACCGTCGAACTGATCACCCGCCGCATCAGGCCCGGCACCTCCATCCGCCGGCTGCGCAATCACCGCTGCGCGTGGCCCCGGAGGTTTTAGAGGCTCGCCGCGCCGGGCGTTACTCCAGCCGCTGGAGTTTATTGATGCGATAGCGGGCCGGCAGGAACTCCTTGTTGTCCGACTCCACCTGCTCCGCATCCATATGGATGAGCTTCGGATGGTCGTCGAACTCGATCTTGTGAACACCGTCAATCGGTGACTTGAGCGCTTCCGCGAGGTCCTTGATGTCGTTGATGACTTTGTCGTTGACCTTCGTGACGATGAGTGTGCGCAGGCTCTCGTAACCGACCGTTCCCGGCGCGGGGAGCACGCCACTGAGGAAGACCAGTTTTCGGCGCCCCTGCTTCATGATCTCCTCCTGATTCGTCTGTGCATAGAGGAGCCGGAACGGAGCCCGCTCCCGCCACTCACGCCCCGCGAGTTGGAGAAAGTTCAGGGTGAGTTCCTGGAAAAGCAGACCGCCGAGAATGAGATAGCGCGGTCCGCGGTCGAACATGTAGGGATCCACCAAATAGTCCGACGGATTGCGGCGCAGCATCTTACAGTCGAGGTCCATCGCCTTGCCGTCACGGAAGACCTGGAGCTTTACGATGTCACCGACACGGGCAGCGCCGCGCAGCAGATGGCTGCTGGCGAGCAATCCGAAGTCCGGGTCGCTGTAATAGCCGCGGCTGTCCAGCTTGTTGCCGTTGATGGTGAGCAGCACGTCGCCTTCTTTGACGCCAGCCAGTTCCGCGGAAAAGCCGGGCGTTACCGCGGTGACGAGGATGCCTCCCTCAACCCCGTCAAGTTTCAGATAGCGGCGAAGCTGCGGATCAAGCGTCTGGCTGGTTTTCGCACCAAAGTTAGGTACTCCATCGTAGGGCATCGCGGCGGCATCACTGAGAAAGCGGTCTATGATTTGCGGCGGAATGATGTCGGCCACCTGATCGCGCGAATTGTAGCGGATCAACATTCCGGCAAGTTTGCCCTCATGCACTACCGGCAGGGTGAACGTGCCTGCGCGGTATTGGACCGCGCCATTGGCCTGGAAAATCAAAAACGCCTGATCCTCCAGGAAATAGCCGCCAATGTCCACGCGCTGCAGGTCCAGCGGCGAAGTCACCGGCGCTCCGTTGTTCTCGTACTGCCAGACCGCCAGCGTCGCCTTTGGCTTCAGCTTCGAGTCAATCTCCAGAGGGATCATGCCCGTGAAGAAGTCCCCCGGCTCGCCGGCGGGAACGATGGTGGCAAGATTCAGTTCGTAATCCACAGCCTCGACCTTGCTGACGAGCTTGCGCCCGGAAGCGGCGATCTCCAGTTCCACGTAGCTGGCATCCTGGGCGAGTTCTGCGGTGACGAGGACTCGATTGCCCGGGAGCAGCGCGCCGAGACCGCGGCGGGTGCCGGGGTTTAGTTTCTGCCATGGAAGGCCGAAGTTGTAGCCCTGACTGGTGATGTTCACCCGCATCATGGACTTCTCCGGCGCGGGGCCGGCATCCTGAGCACGGACCGCGGGTTGGAAAATAAGACAGGCGAAAGCGGCGGGGAGGCAGTGACGAATAGTCATGGAGAGAAAATGTCAGAAATGAATCGGGCGGGCGGGTTACTCAATGTAGGAGGCCTCCTCCACATTGTACTTTTCCATGATCCGCTGCTGCGCCGCGGCTGCCTCTTTGGCGTCGAGCACGACAGGCCGGCTTTCGCCCAGCAGCTTCACGATGATGAATCCACTCTCCGGCTCCATCTTGAGTGCCGCGGCCACGTCTTTGATTCCCAGGATTTTGACACCATTGATTTCATCCACGATCTGCCCCGTGAACTCGCGCGTGTAAGTGTTAATACTGTCCGGCAGCACGCTGGTGAACACTACCGGCTGCGGACGTTCCTTGTAGAGCGCATCCTGAGAGAAATACTGAAAGTAATAGCGGGTGCGCAGATTCGTGGCGTTCACCGCCGCCATCAGCGGCGAATCCATCGGCTGAAACACCAGGCCGGCAAACGTCACATACTGCGGCCGCTGTTCGTATTTGTTCGCGCTCATCAGGTAGTGCTTTGTATTTCTGAGTGTGATCTCCTCCTCGCGCTGTTTGCCGTCGCACCAAATGCGGAGCTTGAGTTTATCGCCGGCGAATTTCCGTTCCACCACCTCCGCCATTTCCATCTGTTCTCCGTCAATGTCGATCGTGCCGTTGCTCTCAATGGTGTGACCGTCAATTGCCAGCAGGACATCGCCGACATGGACCACCCCGGCGCAGGAGCCGTCGGCATCCACATTCGATACCAGCACCCCGGCTTCATCGTCCGGCAGCTTGAGCGCCTTGCGCTGTGCAGGGTTGAGGATCTCAAAATGGGAAATGCTAAGGTCCACGTAGCGGTCGTACTTGCCGTCCTCCACATCCTTGAGGAACCGCTGCATCACCGGCACCGGAATCATGTAGCCCGTATTCTGCGCCACCGCTCCGCTGTAGCCCTGGAACGCCACGCCGATGACGGCACCGTCCTGCATCACCGGTCCGCCACTATTCCCCGGATTGATCGCGGCATCAATTTGAATGGCAAGGTGCTGGTCCACGCCGCTGTGGGAGTACTCCTGATAGTCCACCCGGCTCACGACCCCGCGTGTCACTGAAATCCGCTCCCCTCCGATGGGGAATCCGATCACCTTCACCGTCGTGTCCAGCTTCGGCACTGCTTTGCCGAGAACGAGCGGCTTCACTTGCTCGAATGCCTTTGCCGGCTTCAGGAGTTCCAGGATCGCGAGATCGCAGTCATGCGCGATGTATTTCAGCCTGGCTCGATAGGGCGTCGGGTCGCCGACCTTGCGGATGCTCAGGCGCGAGTGGTCGCTCACCACATGGGCGTTCGTCATGAAAAGATTCGGCCCGATGAGGAATCCCGTGCCGCTTCCTCCTCCAGGCGTTGCCGGATTCCACGGCGTCTGATAGTCCGCCTCCAGGCTGTTGCACTCAATGTTCACGATGGCCTCGTACTGCGCCCCGAGCGAAGTTGTCGCCGTGTCGTCCGTTTTCTCCTGACCAAACAATGACGGCGTCAGTGCTCCGAGGGTGAACAGGGCGGCGAGAGACGGCAGAGTGGGGGCAGGCTTCATTGATGAGTGATTGAGTGGACCGGGCGCGACTGGAGCACCGCTGCCCGCGAAAGGCAAAGACGGAAAATGCGGCTGTGCGGCCCTTCCCTCCGCGGCACCCCTGCCGTCCTGCAGCGTGAGTTGCCCCGCACCCGCCCTTTCGCCGTTCCCGCAGCGAGAATTCCCCGCTGCTCCATTCATCCTACCGGAAAGCGACGGAATACGGATTCGATGTTATCCGTACCGCACCGATTGGGGAACTTGAATCCGTCAGACTACCGGACTGGGACAGCGGAGCCCTTCCGCCTCTTTAACGGGAGAAGTGTACCTACACGACCGTCCAGCGTGATTGGTCGCTGAGTCAGGCGCGGGTTCAAAACCCCATGGCAGACATCCGCCGGGCCATTCCCAACGGCGCTCCAGCGGGCAAGGATCAGACGGCAATCTGCTGCGGCCTATTTGTCCTCTCCCAGCGGACCAAACTGAGCCTCGTAGTTTTGGAGGAGATTGATGAGCATCCTGGAGAGCCGCCGGGCGACGAACGGGGTCATGACAATCCGGTCATTGACCCGCACGGGCACTTCATTCTGAGCACGGTTGTAGGCCTGGATCATCCCCAGCATCAGGACGGTTTCCTCGCGCGTGCTGGTGACGTTCGCATAGTTGGCATAGCTGCTTTGCATCGCAGAATCGTCGATACGGAGACGTGGTCCGGCGGATTTCGCGGCGGCGGCCTCAGGATTGGCGGATTCAGTCTGGGGCGGGGTGGGTGTATTGGTTTCGTTTGGCATAAGAGTTTCCGTGGCAGCTTGTCTGGCAGATCTTGAGGTTTTGCTGGTGCGCATAAGATTTGTAAAGAGACCGACTCTATCCGGGAACTGTCCGTTATCAATTCACAGGATTAAGATCGACTGACGTTTTGTTGAGGGCCGTGAGAAGCCGCGCTACTGACCGGCCAACGGGCGAACCGTGGAGGTCAGGAGCCGCAAGCACCTGCTCGGGGAGCAGGCGGTTTCTGTTGAACAGAGATTCGCCGGCCCTGAACTCCGACTGAAGATCAACTCGCGCCGGCATCGGTGACTGGATCGCCCGGTGCATCTCTATGCCCGGGAGTTGATGACCGAAATTGTTGATGAGACGTTTGATACCGTTTAAGTCGGTGTGGCGAACCCCCGGGTCAATAATTTGCGGAGTCTCAATGCGAAGAGGAGCAACGGGAAGCCTGCGAACGCCTGACTGAATCGTTTCCTCCATGACCGCGGAGCCGCCGGCCCTTTCATCCACGTGCGCGAAACCGAAGACATGTCCCATTTCGTGGGAAACGACGGATAACAGGTCCATGTGCCCGCTGGCAGGGCTCGCGGCAGTCGCGACCCGTTCCATTTCTTCTGAACCCGCCACACTGGCGCTCACCCGGCGGAATTCACTGGAACTTTCCGGCGTAGGATCAACAAACCAGCCGTGACCGGCCGCATCGGCATCAATGATAATCACGCCATTTTCCACGCGACCCAATTCCAGGCCAGGCAGATCGGCGACGCGCACCTGCACGTTGCCCAGCGGCGCTATCAACGATGACCCCTGACTCACCATCCAGAGGCGCAGCGCTTCATCCACCAGCGGCCTCACCTGGCGTTCGGTGAGTGTGGGTGGAACGACTCCCGCGCTGTCCGCGGCTGCTGCCGTCGAGGCCATTAGCGACACCGGCACCTGCGCATCATTGGTCTTCGCAGTTACCGTGTCGAACGATGCGACGCCGCCTTTGGCGAGCAGGCCAAAGCCACCGTCAACCGCCAC
>JANNVM010000200.1:0-4010 GCA_031414455.1 Verrucomicrobiota bacterium | reverse complement strand
CCGCTGTTTGGGATCGGGCTGTTGCGGGATACGGTTGCGCCGGGCGGCCGCCGGGGGGGGCGGCGCCTTTGTAACCTGGGGGGGGGTGGCCGCCGCCTCCCCGAAACCAGGTGGGCGAAGGGGGGGCGGAGCTTGTGTTCCCGTCAGGGAAAACTTCCATCGCGAGAGCGGCGTGAAGTGATTTCCGCTGCGGTGATTTGCGTGATGGCTCTCGCCTCGAAGTCCCCCTGTGCCGGATAGACAGGCTCCGCCCCCCCTCCGCCCGCGGAGAAGTCGGCTCGGCGGCAGCGTTGGCTTCGCCTGTCTCCCAGAGTCGGCTGCCCCGCCTGGTTTTGAGGGCAGCCTTCGGCTGGGGCCAGCTTCGCTGCGCAGTTAGTCAGCCGAGGGTGAAGGGACTAAGGTTGTGGACGGTGCCTTGCCACGGCCAGTCTTCGGTGCGGGTAACGAGGCCGGCGGCGACGGGGTTGTTGCGCATGTAGTGCCACTTTTCTTCGAAGCTCTCATCGCTGCGCAGACGGTGATGGAAGCCGCGGGATTGCCAGTCCCAGCCTTCCTGTTGGTGTTTCTTGCCGAATTGATCCTTCCAGTACGCGATCCAGCGTTCGATGGTGTGTCTGCCTTCGCCGGGCATGCAGAGGCAGTGCAGATGATCCGGCATGAGGATGTAATATCCCACGAGCCAGCTACGGGCGGCCTGCCAGGTTTCCCGGAGCAGGCGATGCGGTTCCTCCGCGACCAGCCAGCGGGCTCGCCGGCTGGTCGTGACGGTGAGATACACGAGCGTTTGATCGTGAGGAACGTTCAGTACGCCTGGCGCTGGATTGCGCCTGCCGCCGCCTGGTTCTGCCGGGGTGTCGTGCATTGATAAGGACACACAAGCATAGCGGGCAGGATGGGGAGCCGCAATGGCCGGTATTACTTTGTCATCGCCGGGCGGACGCGCGGCTTGGCGGAGTGGAAGAGGGCGTGGCGTGAACGGGTCGCTTTCGCGGTGCGGCTGGCTTCCCGAATGACCGGGCTGTTGAGGCGGTCGGACGGAGTGCCGGTGGCGATTTCCTCTGTGAGGTCGGCGATACTGGCGAGAACGCGTGTGGGTTGATAGACGTAGTCATTCACTGACTCCAGCGGCGTGGAACCGGTGAGCACGAGATACGCCTGCATGTCGGCTTCCATCGCTCCCCGGATGTCGGTTTCCATGGTGTCACCGATCATGACGAAGCGCTCCAGATCCAGCAGCGCGAGCTGCGTGACTTTGCGGCGGGCGCGGTGAAACATATAGCCGTTAGGTTTGCCGAGGAAGTAGGCGCGGCAGCCGGTACTGGCTTCGAGAAAGGCGGCGGTGGCTCCTGCGCCAGGACGCGTTTTGTCCATGGAGACCGGGCACCAGTTGTCAGGGTTGGTGGCCAGCAGGCGGGCACCGCGATCGATGTGTTCATGAGCTTTGCAGAGCCGCTCCACGGTGGTGAATCCCTCGCCGACCACGACATAGCGCGGGTTGATGGCGTCATTGGGGATGCGCCGTTCCTGGAGGGCCGAGTGGATGCCGCCTTCGCCGAGGACGAATGCAGTGCAGCCAGGGTCCATTTCGCTGAGGAAGTCCGCGGTATTCATGGCGGACGTATAGAAGTGGCGCGGCGACAGCCCCTTGATGCCAAGGTGCGAGAGCCGCACCGCAAGGTCGTCGGGGGTGGGCGCTGAGTTGTTAGTCAGGAAGAGGAACGGTGTGTTGGTGGTCAGCAGCGCTTCGACGAAGGCCGCCGCCCCCGGGATGAGCTGGTTTTCACGATAGATCACGCCGTCCATGTCGATCAAGTATCCGGTCTTCATTGGTATGTGGTGCCTCAGTCGGTTTCTCTGCACGGGAGGGAGACCTTTATGGGCGGTTCCCGGCGGAGACTGCGGCAACTCCTGTTCAGCAGAATGCCTGCCACTATCCTGGACAGAGTGGGGCGGAATAGGCATCCTCAGTATGCCCCGCTTTCATTTCCATTCACGGGATCACCATGCCCCGGCATCACCGTGCGCCAGTTGCCGGGATCCCGGTTATGGGACTGCGTGCGTGGCAGTCCAGGCGTGACCCTGGTCCCCTTGCGCCTTCCGCGGGGTGCGTATTCAGGGAAAGTTGCCACCGCGGCTTTCCGTTGTAACCTCCCGTCCGTCCCTCCTCTTACCAGACCCATGAATGCCCTCCGCACTTTTCCCATTTCTATTTTCCTCCTGACAGCGCTCCCTGCTCTGGGGGCCTATCCGGAATTTGGCGGTATTCAGCCGCGCGGCGGGCAGCGGGGCACGGACATTGACGTGACCTTTTCCGGCAACCGGCTGGACGATGCGGAGGAAATCGTCAGCTACGATCAGTCAGTGATCAAGGCTCTGGAATTTAAGGCGGAGAACCCCACCACGATCAAAGTAAAGCTGCGCATCGAGGCCAACTGCCCGCTCGGGGAGCATCTTTTCCGGGTGCGGACGAAATCCGGAATCAGTTACGCACGGAACTTTTTCGTGGGGCAGTTCCCGGCGGTGGACGAGAAGGAGCCGAATACGCTATTGGAAGAGGCCCAACCGATCACCACGGGGGTGACCATCGCGGGCGTGGCGAAGAACGAGGATACCGACTATTATAAAATCGAGGCGAAGAAGGGCGAGCGCATCAGCGTGGAGTGTGAAGGCATCCGGCTTTGCACGAATTTCTGGGATCCTTATGTCGCGATCATGGACAGCAAGAAATTCGAACTGGCCACCTGTGACGATTCGCCGCTGGGCATTCAGGATCCGCACGCCAGCGTGATCGCTCCGGAGGACGGCACGTATTATATTGAGGTGCGGGATTCGTCGTATGCCGGGAACGACGGCGCGCAGTATCGGGTGCATGTCGGAGCGTTTCCGAGACCGACCGTGGCCTATCCTGCCGGCGGCAAGGCGGGCACGGAAGTCGAGGTAACGTATCTTGGTGATGCGGGTGGGCCGGTTAAACAGAAGGTGGCGGTGCCGAACACACCGGGCGAAGTGCTGCCGCTGTTTGCGCAGGCGAACAACCTGAGTGCGCCGTCGGCGAATCCTTTCCGGATCACGAATCTGGATAACACTTTGGAGGCGGAGCCGAATAACACTCACGCGGAAGCGAAAGTGAATGCCGCTCCTCCGGCCCTGCCGATGGCATTCAATGGTGTGATCGAGAAGCCGGACGATGAAGACTGGTTCAAGTTCACCGCAAAGAAAGATCAGAAGTTTGACCTCATCGTTCACGCTCGCGGCATCCGTTCGCCGCTCGACCCGGTGCTGGAGATCTTCAACAAGGATGGCGGCGGCATCAATGGGAACGACGACAACGGTGCCAATCCTGACAGCAAAATCGGCGGCTGGGCGGTGCCAGAGGACGGCGAATACTACCTTCGCGTCCGCGATCACCTGAAGCGCGGCGGACCGGATTTTGTCTATCGTGTGGAGGTCGCTGCGCCGGAAGCAGGGCTGAACACCTACATTGCCCGCTACGACCGCACGGACAGCCAGCAGTGGGTGCAGACCGCGATCCCGCGGGGAAATCGTCATGCCATTCAAGTGCATGTGGACCGCACCGGAGCGGGCGGGGATGTCGGGTTCGACTGCACCAATCTCCCGCCCGGCGTGAAGATGGAGACGGAGGTGATTCCCGGAGCAGTGGCGGAGCACATCATGATTTTCTCCGCCGCAGCGGATGCACCGCTGAGCGCGGCGTTGCTGAACATGACTCCGAAATTGACGGATCCCAAAGCCGCGCCGGTGCCCGGACGCTGGATGAATAACATCGAGTTCATCCAGGGCGAGCCGAACAACACGCCCTATGTCGTTTCGCGCCAGAAAGCTTATGCCGTGGCGGTGGTGGAGGAGATTCCGTTCTCCCTCGAACTGGTGCCGCCGACGGTGCCGGTGGTGCAGAGCGGGACGATGAATCTGAAAGTGAAAGCCACGCGCAAAGAGGGCTTCAAGGCGGCGATCACGGTGCGCATGCTGTGGAATCCCCCGGGCATCAG
>JANNVM010000199.1:0-17676 GCA_031414455.1 Verrucomicrobiota bacterium | reverse complement strand
GCCGGTCCAGGCAGCGTTCCAGTTTTCCCTCCACGGAGTTATCGTCACTGTTCAACAGGGCCTGGCCGGAATTAACCAGTCGATTGCCGTAAACTTCCGCGGGCGGCAGACCCTCACGCAGTGCGGCGGCGAGGAGTCCCGTGAGCCAGGGCGCGTTATCCCGCGAGACCAACTCGGGGAAATCACTCACCTGCTCCAGCATCATCTCCAGCAATGGACTGGCGGAATCCCGGGTGCCGGTGCCAATTTCCACTTTGCACGCAGCCACCATGACCTCGCGCCCGCGCAGGTGGAGAGATTCAGCCATGACATGAAGCAGCGGGTTCAGGCGGCTGACGAGCGCGTCACCGCTCCCGATGGTTCCCTCCGCTGCGTCTTTGAGGAATTTCGTAATATTCTTCTCCAGCAGTTCCTTCGCCTTCGCGTCCCCGTCTTTGTTCAGCCATGCGTGGAAGTCCCTCGCTTCCGGCGGAGCATCAGTCGTGAGCACGCCTTTGAAACTGCGCAGCGCCTCCAGCGCGAGCCTGCGCTGGAGCGGCGGGAGCGCTTCAATCCGGCTCTGCAAGGGTGCTGTTTCCTGACAAACTCCCGTGAACCCGCCGGTCAGAGCGCCGCGCAGCATCCGCCGGCCAAAAGTGAGGCCGGCAGCATCCGCACCGAGCCCGAGGGCGGCACGGCTCTCTTCCGAAAGACCAGTTAGCACCTGCACGGTGTTCACCATGATTTCGCCGCCGCCGCCATAGAATGTTTCGAGGTCCTCCGTCAGCGGCAGCGAATCGAGACAGGACTTCGCCTCTGCAAGTCTTCCGGCGGCGGTGAGCGCATACAATGGACCGCTGCACGTTTGTTCGGAAAAGTTATCTCCCATCAGGCTCTCCGCCAGTTCCTGCGAGGCGTGCGGCAGAAATTCATCGCGCACGAACCGGAGCACAAATCCCGTCCACGGTGCTTTGCCGGCGAGATTGCCAAGAAGGCGCTGCGCGGATTCCAGCCGCGGTGATTTTGTGTTTTTGAAAAACGCGGCGCGTTCCGCGCCGGGACCGAGCAGTGCGCCCATCACATCGCGGAAGAATTGCTCCGCCGCCGCGCGGCCCCGGGCTTCCTCCAGCCGGACGCACCATTCGCCGAATTGATAGTCATGGTGATCCGGGGCTTTGGGATCGGGTTGGGAATAGTGCGCCAGCAGGTCCGGCGCGAGATCCGCGCCGGTTTTGCGGAAAACCGCCGCGTCAATGATCGCGGCCCATGCTGTGCTGCCGCGGGCTGCGAGTTGCGCCCGCGCAGTGGACGTAAACTGCTCCGGCGGTGTTTCGTAGAGCGGCCAGTTTTCGAGGACCTTCGCAGCGGCGAGCGGCGAGCGGGTCGCGCGGACGACCGGTACGACTTCTCCCGCAAAGTCTGCGCTGCGGCCGGCCAGCGCCGCCTGCTGCATAAATTCAAAACAGAGTGCTTCGGGGCCGGTGCCGGCGTCGCTGCTCTTCTTCTTTGAAGGTGGCAGTTTCAGTTCGCGCACCAGCATGGCTAGTCCATCGGTGAGCAGTTCCGCAGGATCCTTTTTCTGCGCGATCCATGCGGATCGAAGGCACGGCCAGGCCTCTGTTCCGCAGCCGGGAATCGCCAGCAGCCGGCGGGCGAGCCGCTCAACGGCGCGGAGGCGTTCGGCGGCAAGGCTCTCGACCCGGTCCGTCTCAACCGCGGGCGGTGCGCCGGCGCGCAATTGGAGAGGGGAGGCGTCAGCCACTTCCGGGATCAAGTAAAAGTCGCCGGCCCAAACCTCGCTGGCTGCAATTTCAAGGGCCGTCGCAGCAGGGAAATCTTCGGCGGCATTCTCCGGCATCAGTGCAACGGCGCGTTCCAGAAATCCGGTGAAGGCCATCACCTCCTCGACCGTGATCCGCTGATCATCGACAGAACACTTCGTCCGCATCCATCCCCGCGCGGAGTTATCAGTCCAGAGGTCAGAATACTCCCGGAGCAGCGCGAGGGCGCGCGATTCGTCTTCACCGATGACGAGATTCAGCAAAAGCTGCGGCGCCTTTTTCCTGACTCCAGCGGCCAAAGCACGTTCGTAGGAATCGCGGGCCCGCGTGAGGTCGCCGGTGAGTTCGCAGGCGGCGGCGAATTCGGCGGACTGCTGACCGGTGGCCTGTGGCGGCAGCAGTGACTGCATCACCTGTGGCATCAGACCATTCGTTTGAACATGCGTGCGCCAGTCGGAAAGTAATTCGCGCGAGGGAATGCCGGCGTTGGTGAGCCGCTGACGCGCCCACGACCGGATGTCAGAGAGCAGCAGTGGCAGGGCCTCTTCATGCCTGCCGTCATCAAGGAGCAGTTGCAGGCGTTCGGAAGGCGAGCGTCCGGCCGATTCCGCAGCCTTTCCCTGACGCATCAGGCGGTCGGCTTCCTCTGACAGGCCGAGGCTGTCCATGAGCGTTGCCAGCTCGGCACGGCGCGGGGCGTTAACCGCATCACGGCGCAGACGCAGCGTGGCCTCGCGTCCGGCATGGTGCAGCGCGTCGCCGGGCTTTCCTTTGCGCACGGCCCAGTAAGCGAGTGCACCATCCAGCCGGCGGCGGGTTTCCTGCGGGACCGGAAGAAGGAGCGCCTTCGCCGCCTGTTCTGCGGCGGCGGTGAAGTCGCCGCGCTTTTCCGCCCATGACGCCGCGATGATGAACGGAACGGCGGTAGTCGGGTTGCCGGCGAGTGCGTCCCCGAGCGCATTCTCCAGAGGACTGCCGGAGGCCTTGCTGGCCAGCAGGATGCGCAATACAGGCTCCTGCACAAGCGGGGCCGCGAGCGCTGCGGCCCCGGGAGTCAGGTCTCGCTGCATAAAGTCACGCAGCGTGTCCGGCAAGCCCGGCAGAAACCATGGCGGAAATCCGAGCGGCTGTGTGAGCGGGTCTTCGCTGCTCACCTGCGGCGGCGGCTGCGGACGCGACGCCTGCCAGCGCCATTCTGAATCAAGCAGCTTCGCGAGTGGAACGCCGGCTTCCGTCCTGACGTATTCCCGGGCCAGTCCGCGGAAAGCGTAGTCTCTCATGTTCCCGGCATAGCCGCTCCCGCCGCCCGTGGCCTCCATGGCGGCGCGCCATTTTTCCAGCATGGCGATGAGGCGGTGCCGCCACGCCGCGGGCAGCGGACTGGTGTCTTCATAATCGTCATCGCTGCGCACGAATCCGGCGCTGCGGACCGCGGCGAGTGTTATGAGGGCCGGAGCCAGATCCAGCGTTTCGGCAGCGGAGAGCACTTCGTCCTCCCACATGGCGCGGGGCTCGCGGCGGCCGGCTCCGGGCAGCGCGAGAAAGACGGCCGCCAGCGGTGCCTCTTTGTGAAACGCGGCCCAGGCCTTCTCGGCCATCGCGGTGTCGGCGGGCAGATTCCACTGACGGTAGGCCGTCGTCAGGGCGGCGAACGCCAGCAGGGGGCGGCTGTCAGGATGCGCCCGCAGCAGCGGGGAAAAGTCCAGGTCGCGGTTCGATGGCTGCAGCCCGCGCGTGGGCGGGAGGTCGGGAATCAGCCGCGCGGAGTGGAAGCCGCGGCGTTCCAGTTCGCCCAGCCACTGCGCCTGTTTATCCGGGGCGGCTGTTTTCGCGAGTTCTATCACAAGGGCGGCCGAGCGGTTCTGCAATTCCTCCACATCCGCCGGCAACCGGGTGACCACTGACTGCCGGCTGGAAGAGGAGGAAAAAGAATTGTTGTTATTTCCGCCATTCATCTCCGATGCCGCGAGCAGCAGGCGGAAGAACGGCTGCACGTCCGGCGGCATGATGCGGATGACCATTTCCTCGTAAGTCCGCGCCACGGCGGGCATCGCGGCGGAACCCGCGCGAGCGAGTGGTGCGCTGGTGCCGGAAAGCATCAGGAGTCGCGCCGCAGCTGCGTCAGGCTGGCCGGTTTTCCATTCAAGCAGGGCAGCGAGAAACTGCAGCCGCCAGTCGCCGGGCCATGTCAGGAGATGCGGCTGAAGGAAGGAGAGCGCGGATTTCTCTTCGTCGCGGCGGGCGAGAGAAAGCGCGGTGAGTTCCACGGCGGCGGGCGAAGCGGAAGTACTCTCTGTGAGGAGTTTCAGACCTTCGTCGAGCTGGCCGCTGCTGATAAGAAGATCTGCGAGTTGGGAGGCGACTCTGCCGGTTTTGTCTTTCGACAGCATGGGGCGCAGCGTCCGGATGGCGGCTTCGTTATTGTCTTCGCGCGCTTCGAGGCGCGCGATTTCGAGGGCGATTTCCGGATCGTCGGGCTTGAGGCGCGCAGCTTCGGTTAGGGCCCTGCGGCGGGCGTCATAATTGTCAGCGACACGGTGCAGTTCGGCGAGCGCCATGAGCGGGGCGACACTTTCCCGGTTCTCCCGGCGGCGGTCTTCGAACCGGGCGATAAGATCTTCCAACTGTCCCGCGCGCAGCGCCGCTTCGCCCCACGGCTGCAGCCAGCCCATCTTTGCGGAAAGATCCGCCGCCTCTTCATAGAGTGTGCTGTAGAGCCGCAGGGCATCGGCCGTGCGTCCGCTGGCCATACTCATGCCGGCGAGCCGCGTCCGGATATCCTCGTTGCCCTCAAAGCGGCCCGCGGCGCTGCGCAGCACGGTGAGCGCTTCGGTATCGCGGCCCCCGGATTCGAGGAGCTTCACTTCGGCGATGACCGGTGCGGTCGCCCCGGGCACGAGCTTCCGCCACTCCTGCGTCCAGCGCAGTGCGGCCTCCGGGTGGCCGGCGCGCTGGTGGAGTGAGGTCAGCATTTCAGCGGTGTGGCCCTGGCGTCCACCGGGGCTGTTGAAAAGGGCCTCCGCCGCCGCTGCCGCCTGGACGAAATCACCGCGGGCGGTCCAGAGCCTGACAAGTTGCGAGAGTGCCAGTTCCGGTGAAACTTTGCGGGCATTCTCCAGCGCGGCGGTGGCTCCGGCAGTGTCGCGTGCGGATTCCCTGAGCATGGCGAGAAGACACAGTGCCTGGGCGGTGACCGCCGACTGAGCGAGTTCGGCAGTGAAGGCATCGGCCTCGCCCGACAAACGGACAACGCGCTCCGCGGCATCCAGGGCATTGTTGAGATCGGAAGCGGTGCGTGCCAGTTCGACCAGCCGGCGGAGGGATGGCAGTGCGGCGCGGGCACGCTCAGGCGAATCGGCCATCGCGCAGAGTTGCGTGAGGAAGACAGAATCTTTCTCCGCGTGCGGTGCCGCTGCCTGAAGGACGGTCCATGCGCCGTCCCTCTCACCGTGGGCCTGCATGGCCCTGGCGGCCTGCTGGATAACTGGCAGCGTGCCGGATGCCGCGACACGGTGCCATTCCGTGAGGGCTTCGACTTTCCTGCCGTCTTTGTGCAGGAGGGAGGCCAGCATGAGCCGCGGTTCGGGCTGATCGGCACGGCTGAGCGAGGCACGCAGCGTTTTCACCGCCTCGTCTGGCAGGCCGTAGCGGTCCATGAGGCCGGCGAGACGCTGAGCCATCCCTTCCTTCCCGGCGGCTTTCTGTTCGCAGGCATGCAATTCAGCGAGTGCGCCGGCGGTGTCTTTGGCGGCGTGCTTGAGATCGGCCAGCGAGAGGCGCAGTTCAATATCGTCCGGCGTCTTCGTGAGCAGTTGCTCAACTTGAGGGATGGCCTCCGCGGCACGCCCTGCTCCGGTGAGAAGGACGATAAACTCCTCGCGCACTGCACGGTCGCCCGGGGAAATCGACATGAGTGCGCGGCCCGCGGCGATGGCGGCCTCAGTTTCTCCTGCTTCCATGAAAAGGCGGGTGAGGGCCCGGTGCAATCCTGCGCGGTGCGCATGCTGTGGCAAAAGCTTCGTGAAGCAGGCGCGGAGCCCCGGAAGGTCATCCTCGCGGCGGAAGACTTTCTCGATTTGGCTGATAATTTCTTTCTCCAGCCACGAGCCGGCACCGGTGTCCGGGAGGCAGGCGGCAAACGTCTCGAGGGCTTTCTGCCGCTGGCCGGAGCGGTCGAGCACATCCCCCAGCCTCATGCGGCGGAGCACGCGGCGGTAGGGATCAGCGGTTTTCTCCACGAGTTGAATGGCCGATTCCTGCGCGGCCGGCCAGAGGTTCTCCGAAATCTGGAGTTCGAGTATGTCTTCGCGCAGTTCTTCATCGTCCGGCCGTGCGGCGATGAGCGCCTGCCATGCTTTCAGGGCGTCGTCCGTGCGGCCCGCGCGGGAAAGGAGGCGACCGTGAAGCTGGGAGGCACGGAGGGACAGCTCCGTTGAGGGGCCTGCCGCGAGACACTTTCCGAGCGAGGCAAGGGCGGCGTCAAAGTCGAGCGTGCGGGATTCCACGAGCGCCTTCTGATACCAGATGTCTGCGCTGCCGGGGGCAGTCACAAGAGCCGCCCGGAACTGTTCCAGAGCCTTTACAGATTCACCCTGCCGGGAATAGAGCAGTGCGAGCAGCAGGCGGTTTGGCGTGGACGGATCGGCGGTCACCCGCTCTGTGAGAAAAGTGTTGAGTTCCTCCAGCGTGCCGGTGTCGAGCCACGCATTGATAAACCGTTCAAAAAGCGGACCCGGACCTGGACGCTTGAGCAGAGGTTCCAGCACCCGCGCGGCCTTTTCATTGGGCGCCCGGGCATACAGTCGTTCCGGGCCGGTGGCGCACACCGCCACACAGAAGAATAGAGGCAGGAAAATCCGGGGACTCACAATGGTAAAAGTAACGCACCATACCCGGCACGACACAGCCATTTTTTGCGTCCGTCAGGAAAAAACTAAAAAAAATGGCGACCCCGTCACCAGGGCCGCCATTAGAGAACTGTATTACTGCTTAGATCACGCAGGGCGACACCGTGTAGGGGAGCGGCCCGAGGGTGTAATCGGCGCTGTATTCATCGCCGATATATACCGTGGCAGTCATGCTGACAGCGGTATCGGTGGAGGCGCTGCCAGTCGTGAAGAGTGTACCAATGGTCTCCTGGGGATTGTTGGGATTGGCGATCGCCACAACGGGAGCGGTCGAAGGAGGATTGGGGTGGGCGACGTAAACCGCCTGGGGTACACCATTTTGACACTGCCACGTCACGAGGGAGAGATCCGTAACCTTACCCGTATATTCGACCTTGCTATGGAGGAGGGCGAAGGTTGCGGTGCGCAAAACACTGATAACACCGGTCAACGCGCAAACTCCCTGTTCCGGCGAGGAACTTAAGGTAATGGAAATACTGAGTTTACCTCCTTTTACGTCCCAGCCCTGGGTCAAAGAAGCTTTTTCATATTGGAACTTTACTCCATTGGCCGATTTGGTAACTGGAGGCACTGACTGGTCCGTCGCGTGCAACTTCCGGGTCAATGAGGGCAAAAGGCCCAAGCCCAGAACGCTCCCGAGAGTGGCCGTGCCACTCCTCTTGATAAACGATCTCCGTGTGACTCTGATCATAGTAAGTGGTTGGTTGAAGTGTAAAGTGTGATGCTGCGTAAGATCTTTTTAAAGGCAATAGGGGCCCCGCGTCAAAGAGCTTTTGCAAACATTTCATTATAATAAGGAGTGTTGGTATGATTGAATTTGGAATCATAGTAATTATAGTTAGCGAACCTTTTTGATTGCCGGTCTTTGCTCGTGTCACCTTTGAATAATGGGATTTTAGCAGCATGTTTTTAACGGATTATGGCTGACGGGTGCGGGCGGGTGTCGTCCGGCGATCAGGCCGCACTTGTTGGCGCGATGGTTTTCCGGGTGATTGCTGTGGATTCCGCATCCCGTCATGTTGACAATCCATCGCGACTCCTGTTGTCTCGTCCCCTTTTCCTCATGACTACTGGAGCCGAACCCATCATCTGCCGCTCAACACGCTGGTATCACATCCGGCGCATTCCCATGCTGCTGCTTGTTTTTGGCTACTGCGCCTGGTTCATCTACGATTGGCAGATTGGCTACCCCCGCGCGCGGGAGGCCCAGATGGAATGGAATCGGATCAAGGAGGAAAAGGGACCGGAGAAAGTGGCTGAAATCGAGGCCGCCTATGCTCCCATCGCCAAAGAAAAAGGATGGCCGGAGAAAGTGGATGAAAGCAAGGATTACGACTGGCTCATCAAATGGGAACAGCCGGCGTTCGCCATCCTTACGGGTGCCGGGGGATTGCTCATGCTTTACTTTTATATTCGCACGACAAGGGGTGTCCTCCGTGCGGATGACACGAGCTTTTCCACGGCCGGCGGTCAGCATGTCCCTTTTGCCAGTGCCTTCCGCATTGACCGCCGCAAGTGGGATCACAAGGGCCTCGCTTATGTATATTATAAGGATGACAAGGGCGGAGAGAAACGGGCAGTCATTGACGACCTCGTCTTCGGAGGCGCGGTGAAAGTGCTCGAAAGACTGCAGGCTAACTTCAAGGGCGAGGTGATAGACCTTGAGAGCAAAGAGATTCCTGCCGGTGAAAAGAAGGAGTCGGAAATGAAGCCTGAAATTGACGAAGGCGGAGGGAAGAGTGACTGAGAGTATGCTGAAGATGACGGGAGCCGCCGCCACTGGGCTTCGCTGTCGGCGTGTGGTGCCTGCGGGAGAACCGGCGGTTCTTCCGCACGGAGGGCGCAAATCCTGCTGGCTCGCGTCCGTTTGATCAGTTAAAGGCAGCGCATGATTCGCCGCCTCATCCTGTCACTAATCCTCTCCGCGCCGCTGTTTGCCCAGGAGGAGGGATTCACCCCGCTCTTCAACGGAAAGGATCTAACCGGCTGGGTGAATGTAAACTGTGCTCCGGAAACCTGGACGGTGAAAGACGGCCTCCTGCACTGCGACGGAGTGCCCACCGGAGCGCTGCGTACGGAGCGCCAGTATGAGAACTTCATCCTCGAACTCGAGTGGCGGCATTTGAAACCGGGCGGCAATGCGGGTGTTTTTATTTGGGCCGGACCGCTCTCCGCGACTGGTCAGCCCTTTCTCCGTGCCATCGAAGTTCAGGTGCTGGATCATGGCTACGGGCAGAGTAAATCGCATACCACGCACGGCGATGTCTTTCCGATCCACGGCTCCAGCATGAAGCCTCTCGGCAGGCACAACGGCCAGCGCAGTTTTCCGTCGGAAGAGCGCAGCAAGCCGTCGCCGGAATGGAATCACTACCGCATTGCGTGTCTGGACGGCTCGCTCCGGCTCGCGGTGAACGGCAAGGAGGTCAGCGGCGGCGACGACTGCACGTGGCGCAAAGGCTTCCTCGCCCTCGAGAGCGAGGGCGGGGTGGTGGACTGGCGCAACCTCCGCATCAAAGAACTTCCCGGCGGCAAAGCCACGCCGGAACAAACGGCTCCACTCGCGGACGGCAGTGGGAGCCTTTACGACGGACGCAGTTTGAAAGGCTGGACTGGTTCTGCTGAACCCGCCGCTGACTGGCATCCTGACGACTGGCAACTTGCAACCGCCGGCAAGGGCGGCACACTCACGCTGAATAAAAAGCCGGGGGACTTCCGTCTGCAGTTCGACGTGCGCGGCGAAGCGGAAGGCGGCGAGGCTCCGCTGCCCGTCTGCCTAAACGGCCAGGCGCTCCCTGGCAAAGTCACCGGCAAGTGGACGCGATACATCATCACCCGCAGTGGCACGCGGCTTTCCTGCAACGTCGAAGGTGCCGGCGGTACCTTCATCGCCATCGCCGCAGGGCCGGCGGAGATTACACTCAAGTCCGCCACGGCGATGAAAATCGCGAGCCTGTATATGAAGGAGTGAATTACTAACTGCCGGCGGCGATCGCCTCCGGCTTGAGCACGCCGATGTAGGGAAGATTCCGGTAGCGGCCGTTGTAGTCGAGCCCGTAACCGACGACGAATTCATCATCAATATCGAAGCCGACATACTCCGCCTCGATGACGCAGGCGCGCTGCTTGCGCTTTCTCAGCAGCACACAGATGCGCACACTCGCGGGGGAACATTCCGCCGCCAGTTTTTCGCGGATGGCGTGCAGCGTGCGCCCGCTGTCGAGGATGTCATCCAGCAGCAAAACATCCCGGCCGTTCAAGTCAGGCATTCGGTTTTGCAGAAAGGTCACGGTGCCGCTGCTCTCGGTGCCGCCGTGATAACTTGCCACGGAAATCGTCTCAATGCGCAGCGGCAACTGCACGCGGCGCAGCAGATCGGCCATCAGAATGAGCCCGCCCTGAAGGATGGCCACTACGGTCAGATCCTTGCCGGCGTAGTCCCGCATGATGTCGCGGGCCATGCCATCGAGCCGGCTGAGGATCGTGGTTTCGTGGTGAAGGACGGTGGCGATGTCGTTGTGCATGGAGGGGAGAAGTAATCGGTGGTCAGTTATCAGTAATCAGTTTTCAGTGCCCGTGTCATTCACTGATTACTGATTACTGAAAACCATGGACCTCGCCAGCCTCCGCCAGGATTATAAATTGCACAGCCTCGACATTGCAGACGTCACCGGCGATCCGTTTGCCTGGTTCCATTTGTGGTTTGGAGAAGCCCGGGCGGCTGAGATCGTCGAGCCCAATGCGATGATTCTGGCCACCGCGGACGCGACCGGTCAGCCCTCGTCGCGCACCGTTCTGCTCAAGGCGCTCGACGATCGCGGCTTCACCTTTTTCACCAGCTACCTCAGCCACAAAGCCTCTGCTCTCACCGCCAACCCGCGCGCGGCGATCACCTTTCTCTGGAAAGAACTGGAGCGTCAGGTGAATATCGCCGGCACGGTCGAGCGCACGTCGGAGGATGAGAGCGATGCCTACTTTAAAGTCCGCCCCTATGGCAGCCAGATTGGGGCACACGCCAGCATTCAGAGCAGTGTGATCCCGTCCCGGCAGTGGCTGGAGGAGCGGTTTGCTGAACGTCAGATGCGTTATCCCGAAGGTGATGTCCCGCGTCCGGAAACCTGGGGCGGTTACCGGCTCATCCCGGATACCATCGAGTTCTGGCAGGGCCGGCCCAGCCGCCTTCATGACCGGCTGCGCTATTCGCGTGAGGGTGCCGGATGGAACCTGGAACGGCTGAGCCCGTGAAGGCTTGCCAGTCTGCTTGCGCAGACGGTGACGGCTTCCATAATCGCGGTGCTCATGCTGACCACTCTCTCCATCAAAAACCTCGCGCTCGTCGAATCCCTGACATGGGAGCTTGGCTCCGGGCTGGTCGGCATCACGGGTGAAACGGGGGCGGGAAAATCCATCATCGTGGGAGCGCTGAAACTGGTGCTCGGGGGGCGGGCGGATCGGGAACTTATCCGGACGGGCGAAGAAACCTGCACGGTGGAGGCGGTGTTTGAGACGCGGCACATTGCGGAGATCAATGCGGTGCTCACCACGGCGGGCCTTGAAGAATGCGAGGGTGGTCAGATCATCATCAAGCGGGTCATTTCCGCCGGCGGGCAGAACCGGCAGTTTGTGAACTGTGCACCGGCCACACTCCAGGTGCTCAAGAGCATCGGGCATTATCTCGTGGACCTGCACGGACCACACGATCATCAGTCGCTCAATTCCCGGGAGCGCCAACTCACCATGCTGGATGCGGCCGCCGGTGCCGGTATGGCGCTGGAGGCCTATCTGAAAGCGCACCGTCACTGGCGCGCCGTTTCTGCGGAACTGGAGGAACTGAGCCAGTCTGAGCGTGCCGGCGAACAGGAGCTGGAACTGTTGCGCTACCAGGTGCAGGAAATCGAGGCCGCGAATCCCCGCGCTGACGAAGAGGAGCCGCTCATCCAGCGCCACAGGATGGCGAGCAACAGCACGAAGCTCGCGGAACTCACCGGCCAGGCGCTCGGAGTCCTCAGCGATGCCGACAGTTCCATACTGACGCAGCTTGGCGAACTCCGCCGGGTGCTCCGCGACATCGAACGCACCGACCGCGGCGTCGCGGAGATCACCACCGGCTTTGAAAATGCCTTTGTCGAACTCGAGGAACTTGAGCGCGGCCTGCGTCGTTATAACGAAGATCTCGAAATTGATCCGCGCGAAGTTTTGGAAATCGAAGAGCGCATCAACACCATCGAAACGCTGAAAAGGAAGTATGGCGGGAGCATTGAGCGTGTTCTCAACCACCGCGATGGCGCAGTTGCCAGGCTCAGTAAAATCGAAGGCCGGGGAGAGGAACTGGAGCGCCTCGCCAAAGCCCTCGCCGCCGCACGTGACGCCGTGCAAAGCACCGGCACGGCGCTGGCACAGCTTCGCAAGAAGGCCGCCCCGCGTCTCGCCAAAGAAGTCAGCCGCCACCTTGGCGACCTTGGATTCCTCCAGGCGAAATTCAGCCTCGATCTTTCCGCCATGCCGCAGCCGGGGCCGCATGGACTCGAAGAGGTCGAATTCATGTTTTCCCCCAATCCCGGCGAGCCGCCGCGCCCGCTGCGGGTCATCGCTTCCTCCGGTGAAATGAGCCGCGTGATGCTCGCCGTGAAGAGTGCCCTGGCCAGGGAGGACAACATTCCGCTGCTCGTCTTCGACGAGATAGACGCCAACGTCGGCGGAGAAATTGCCGCCGCCGTGGGCCGCAAGATGGCGGAACTCGGGCGCACGCATCAGATCATCAGCATCACTCACATGCCGCAGGTCGCCGCGCTCGCATCGTGCCATTATGTCGTGACCAAGACGGTCAAAAACGACCGCACTTTCAGCGGCCTCCACCGGGTGGATGGGGAAGCCCGCGTGGACGAAGTCACCCGGATGCTCGGAGGCAAAGCCGCCAGCGCCCGGGCTCACGCGAAGACTCTGCTTGGAGAGTGACATCGTGCGTGATTCGGCTTATGATGCTGACAACACGGGGGTTGCGGTCGCCGTGCCTCCTGATCCGAATCAATGAACCAGTATAATCATCCATTTCCCAGCACCCAATGGACCCGTCTTGAGCAGGAGGGCGCAACGGCGGAGGGACGGGAGTGGTTCTGTGAGATTTACCGGCCGGCGGTACTGCAGTATCTGCGGACGAAGATGGAGCATCATGAGGCGGAGGATTTATGTCAGGAATTTTTTGCCAGGGTGGTGCTGGACGGTGATCTGCCCAGAAAGGCGGAGCGGAGCCGGGGCAGTCTGCGCGGATTGTTGCTCAAGGCCCTGGGGAACTTCATCGGCAACCACCGGCGCTACGGACTCGCGCAGAAACGCGGCGGTGGAGTGGTGCATCAGAGTCTCGACAGCGACTCTGCGGGCATTGCCATTGAAGAAGACCACTCCGTGGTGGTTCCAGACCGGGCTTTTGACCGGGCCTGGGCAGCGGCTCTGCTGGAACGCGCGCTGGAGGCTACGGAGCGGGACTGCCGGAACCGGGACAAGGAGGCTCTGTTCGCGGCGCTGAAACCGCTCCTCGACGGCTCCGGGCCCTCACGGCCCCATGCGCAGGTGGCACAGCAACTGGGCCTGAAAGCCCGCGATGTGACCGTGGCGCTGAACCGTCTCCGTCAGAGAGTGGCCAAACACCTCTATGCGGAGGTGGCGATGACCGTCTGTGGCTCCGGTTCGGTCGCTGAGGAATGGGAGTTCGTGAAGCAGGCGCTGAATGAACGATAAGCCGGCAGGCTTTCCGCGTGCGGCAACCCCGGCGGTGCGCTAACGAAACTCAGGCGATGGCGGGAGCCATGCGCGGAGTGAGCGACGGCCGGCGGGCGGCGTCCTCCTCCAGCATTTTGTTGCGGTGGACCCAGACACTTTGCAGCAGGCCCATGAGGAAGAGATTCATGATGAGGAATGTGCCGCCGTAACTGATGAAGGGCAGGGGAATGCCCGTGATCGGGAGCAGCCCGATATTCATGCCCATGTGTTCGAAAATGTGTGCAAAGAGCAGCGCGATGATGCCGGCTACGATGAGCCGCCCCAGGGCGTCGCGTGCGAAAAACGCGACGGTAAAGCACATGACGAGGAGAAACAGGAACAGCCCCAGCAGAGCCGCCGCACCACGAAAGCCGAACGTTTCGCAGACGACGGCGAAGATGAAATCGTTGTGTGAGGTCACCTTTGGCAGCAGACCCAACTGCAGCAGGTTCTTCATATTGGCCGGCAATTCAGAGGGGTCCACACCCTTGCCCGGCCACCCTGCGGAGCCCACGGCAATGAGGATGTTCGTCAGAGCGTAGCCTTCCTTTTTGATGTTCACCTCTTTGCCCTGGAGGAGATCGAGGGTGACATCAATCCGCTGGCGCTGGTGCTCTTTAAGCCCGAAAAAATAGACAGGAGGAATGATGATGAGTCCGATGAGGGCCGCGGCGATGAGGCAGCGGAAGGGAATGTTGCCGACGATAAGCATTACCACGGCGACCGGCACGATGACCATTGCTGATCCGAGGTCACCCTGCTTGAGCATCATGATGAATGGCACACCGAAGATGGCGCCGCTCACGAGAAACCGCACCATGTAGTGTCTCATCCAGGGAAAGATCTTATGGGCCTCACCCAGCACCACTGCCATGAGGAGAATGGTGGAGGCGATGGCCATCTGGGCGGGCTGAAACACGCCCACACCCGGCAAACGCAGGCCGATCATTTGCTCGTTCACCTCCACGCCGAGCCCGGTGGACACCGCCATCACCATCCCGAGGCTCACCACATACATGATCAGCGCACCCCATTTCACCCATTTGTAGTCCACCAGCGCGGCAGAAAAGTAAACCACGGTACCGATCAGGATCCAGTTGATCTGCTCGCGCCATTTATGCACGAGGTCCGCCTGCTCTCCGTCTCGAAAATGAACCGCGGCATAGATCGAATACACTCCGGCAGTCAGGAGCAGCGCCATGATGGCGAAGAGGATCCAGTGCATGCCGAGGAATTTGCGGAACAGCGGGGTCATGGGGGCTTTGGTCGGGAGGAAGCGACGGAGAATATCCCGGGCCGGAGGGTCCGCCAGGAGATTTCCGGCGGGTTCGGAAGTTCCCGGTGCCCGGTGCGGGTGCGCAGGACTGAGAACCGGGCACGGAGGACCGGGCACCCTCACCCCGCCATCAGCACGCGGCCGGGATTGAGGAGGACGTTCGCCGCGGCAGTCCATGCGGCGGCTTCAGCCGCGGGGCGAAGTTGAATGCATCAACCGCTCCGCCGGCGCGACGGGCGCCCCGCCTTACTTGCCGCCGGGTTTTTTGGCGGGAGCAGGGGCTGCGGCGGCGGCGAACAGTTCACCCGCGGTATTCCAGTTCACCAGATTCCACCAGCCGGCGATATAGTCGGCGCGCTTGTTCTGATACTTCAAATAGTAGGCGTGCTCCCAGACATCGAGGGCCAGCACCACCGTGCCGCGGTCGCTGTTAGGCACGATGCCCTGCATGAGCGGATTGTCCTGGTTCGGCGTGCTCACGATGGCGAGCTTGCTGTCCGAATTCCTCACAATGAGCCACGCCCAGCCGCTGCCGAATCTTTTCATCGCGGCGTCGGCGAACTTCTCCTGGAACTTCGCGAATGACCCGAATGCTCCGGTAATCTCGCGGGCCAGGGGCGAATCGCCCGGCTCTCCGCCCACGCCGGCCGCGCCGGGTTTGCCCATGAGTTTCCAGAACAGCGAGTGATTCCAGTGCCCGCCGCCGTTGTTCTGCACCGCCTTCCGAATGTCCTCGGGCAGGAAAGTAATATCGGCGATGAGTTGGGCGACGGTTTTCTTTTGCAGGTCGCCGTGGGGAGCGACCGCCTTGTTGAGATTGTCCACGTAGGCTTTGTGGTGCTTGCCGTGGTGAATGCCCATCGTCATGGCGTCAAGGTGAGGCTCCAGCGCTTCCGGTGCGTAGGGCAGGGGATCAAGTGTGAACGGTCCGGCCGGAGCCGGTGCAGGTGCGGCGGCGGCGGGAGCCTGGGCGCGGGCGGCAGTCACTGCGGCGGCAGCCGCGGCGGTAGCGATGAAGTGACGGCGGGTGGTGGAGGATGAGGTGTGCATGACACGGATCGTAGTGAGCCCGCGCGCGCCGTCGATGAGGATTTCTGCGTATGCGCGCTGCCCTGAGGGGCTCGGAATTGCATTCGAATCCTGCGGGACGGGCGGATGGAGCCGGAAGTGCCGGCCAGACGGTCTCAACGGCGGCCTTTCCGCCCGGCCGGGGCGAAAATCAGGCAAAACGAATTCTTCCCGGCGCTTGACAGTGTATTCCGGTCCATCCATCATCGCCGCCCGCCATGTCCGGGCAGCTTCGTACGCCAGTAGCTCAATCGGTAGAGTAGCGGTCTCCAAAACCGTTGGTTGGGGGTTCGATTCCCTCCTGGCGTGCCATTTCTCGACATTCTTCACTTTTCACACCCCTCACCCCCGGAAAAACCAGCAATCATGTTCGGCAAAACCCGTAAATTTTTTGGCGAAGTCGGCCTCGAACTCAAGAAAACGTCGTGGCCATGGGACGCGAAGGAGAAAGGCTTTAAGAAGTTCAAGGAACTTTTTGATTCCACAGTGGTGGTGATCGTGGCTGTGGTGTTGCTGGGTGCATGGGTGGCCTTCTGGGATTTCCTCATGGCCAACGTGATGGGCTTCTTCATCAAGCTCTTCTAAACTCCGGTCAGCATACCGCGCGGCAGAGCAGGGAAGACCTCCCGGCCAGGGCCGCCGCCGCCTATTTTCAACCACTCCTTTATATACACGCAACATGGCAGCTATTCCAGCAGCTCGGGATCAATGGTATGTCGTTCACGTTCTCTCCGGTCAGGAGCAGAGGGTGCGCGACAACATCAACCGCCGCATCGCCTCTGAGGAGATGACCGATGTCATTTTTGAGGTGCTCCTGCCGATGGAGCGGGTCTCGGAGGTGAAGAAGGACGCGCAGGGCAAAGGCAAGCGCAGCGAGAGCCGCCGGAAGTTTTTCCCGGGGTATTTGTTCATCAATATGCAGATGTTGACGGAGCAGGGGGGCATCGTGGAAAGGACGTGGTATTTCATCAAAGATACCCAGGGGGTGATCAATTTTGCCGGGCCGCGGGATAAACCGACGCCGATGCGTCAGAAGGAGGTGGAGCAGATGCTCAACCAAATCCGCGAGAGCACGGATAATGTGAAGCCGAAGATCAGTTTTGAGGTGGGTGATCAGGTCCGCATCAACGACGGAGCCTTCGAGTCGCAGACCGGTTCCGTGGAGGAGATTGATCCCGAGCACGGCAAACTGCGCGTGTCTGTCAGCATCTTCGGTCGCGCCACCCCGGTGGACCTGGAATTCTGGCAGGTCGAAAAGGCGGAAGCCCAATGATCACCTCTCTTTCCAAAAATTCCTCTCCCGCCGCAGATCCAACGCCTCCTCTGAATCCGCGGCATTCCCCCTAAATAGAACCACCACCTACGAACCCATCCCATGGCCAAAGAAATCGTCAAAGTCATCAAACTGCAAATCCCGGCGGGCGCAGCAAATCCTGCTCCTCCTGTTGGTCCCGCGCTCGGTCAGGCCGGCGTGAACATCATGCAGTTCTGTAAAGAGTACAACGCTGCCACTCAAAAGCAGGCCGGGGACGTGCTGCCGGTCGTCATCACCGTTTACAAAGACAAGAGTTTCACGTTCATCACCAAGCAGCCTCCCGCGAGCAACATGCTCAAGAAGGCAGCCAACATCGCCAGCGGCTCCAAAATTCCCCACAAGGAGAAGGTCGCCAAACTGACGAAAGCCCAGGTGATGGCCGTCGCCAAGGCCAAGATGCCGGACCTGAACGCGAATTCGGATGAGGCGGCCTTCCGCATCATCGCGGGAACCGCGCGTCAGATGGGCATCGAAATCGGAGAGTAGCCAGGAATTTTCCGGCGGCCGTCATTGAGTGCCCGGTAGCGGGCCTGGAGGCGGACGCCGGGACTAACAAACACAACAACCAACCGCAGGAGAGCCATAGACTCGCACGCA
>JANNVM010000198.1:0-6881 GCA_031414455.1 Verrucomicrobiota bacterium | reverse complement strand
CTGGCAGCGAAGGTTCCGGATCCACTGATACCAGGGCTTGAGGTGACCGCGAGGATGGCTGAAGCCACAGTCGGACAAACCTCCGGGCTGCCGGCGGCGCGGCCGGCATTGAACACGGAAACGATGTTTTGAGCGTTCCGCTTGATCTTGGCAGAGTCAGCTTGGCCGAAGATCCCAGACATCGCAGGAATCGCGATGGCGGCGATCACGCCGATGACGGCGATAACGACGAGGAGTTCCACAAGGCTGAAGCCCTTTTTCATGTTGATTTTCAGGTTTTTCATTTTGTTATGTTTTGGTTTTTGTTTTGTTGTTGGTATGGCGGGTATGGACGTTTTGATTATAGAACATCAAAATAGAGCCGTCAATATAATTTCCATAATTTTTGTCATTGTCGTGCCCGCGGCTTCATTTGAAACCAAAGGGCACCTTGTTCCCGCATGTTTTCGAAACTTCACCGATACTGGTGCGTGTCGCGCGATATTGAGCCGGCTTCAAGCCAGCGAGAGGGCACGGGAAATACTGTGGCGCGGCCTTCCAGGCTGTGCGGCGTCCGGCCTTCCAGGCTGGACTCTCCCGTCATCAACAGGAGGGAAGCCTGTTGGCCGCACAGGCAAGGATGCCTGCGCCGCGAAGCACCAAACGATTGGAGGAGCGGTTGGTGGCGTGCAAAAATCCGCCGTGGCCAGAGGGCGAATCGGCTATCGAGTGCCAGAAAGGGACGGCAATCTGTCAAACCCGGTAGGTCACAGGGACCACGGGAAACTTTTTACTTCAGCAGCCCAAGAATGCCCTGCGGGTAGATGCCGAACAGCAGCGTGGCCACGATCAGCACGATCAGCAGGACCTTCATCGCCGGGCTAAACGCCATTTCCGCAACATCGCCGTCCGGCACGCGGTTCCAATACATGCTGCGGATGACCTTGAAGTAATAGTAGAAGCCAGCGGCGGCACCGGCGACGGCGATGCCGAGGCCGATCCACTGGCCGGTGCCGGCTGCGGCAAGGAAGACGAAAAACTTTCCGAGAAACCCCGCAGTGAGGGGCACGCCGGCAAGCGAGGCGGCTCCGATCGTCATGGCGAAGGCGAGGAACGGCGAACGCTGGTGGAGACCGTCAAAGGCACGCAGGTCATCGCTGCCAGTGGCCTTGCCGACGATGATGAGGACGGCAAAGCTGAGCAACGTCATGCACAGATAGGCCGCAAGGTAGAAAGCGATGATCTGGGCACCGGTGAGGTCGCCGGTACGTCCGCCGGCGAGAGTCAGGACGAGGAATCCGGCGTGGGAGATGGAAGAGTAGGCCAGGAGGCGTTTGAAATTCGTCTGCGGGATGGCGGCCAGATTCCCGAGAACGAGGGTCGCGGCGGCCACAGCGACGAGGAGCGCGATACAAGTGGGCCGCAGCGCCTCCGCGGCGAGAAACGGCTCGATGAGGCGACCGGCAACAATGAAGCCCGCGGCCTTGCTGCCGACGGAAAGGAAGGCGGTCACCGGGGTGGGAGCACCCTGATAGACGTCCGGCACCCAGAAGTGAAACGGGACCGCCGCCACCTTAAAACACAGGGCCACGAGAATCAGGGCGAAGGCAAACATCGCCGGCGCCTTCTCGACATCGCCGGACTGGAGTGCGACGCCGATCAAATCCAAATTCGTCTGCCCCGTCACCCCGAACAACCACGCCAGGCCGTAGACGAGGAACCCGGTGCTCAGCGCGCCGAGAATCAGGTACTTCACTCCCGCCTCCAGAGAACCCACGTTTCGGCGCATGTAGCCGACCATCACATAAAATGCGATGGTCGTCAGTTCCAGGCTCAGGAAGATCGTCGTGATATCCACCGCCGACGCCATCCACATCAGTCCCGCGCAAATGAACACCGGCAGGCAAAAGAATTCCCCGATCGCGGCTCCACCACCGGCACGCGCGCTGAACTTCGCCAGAACCGGCGAGTATTCCAGTCCCAGCACGATCACCACGCCCGTACAAATCAGCGCCAGCCCCTTATAAAACAAGGACAGCCCGCCGTCGTCGTAGAACGACCACATGGAGCAATCGCAGTCCGTGTGCGACTTCACTGTCAGCAGCAGGAGCCACACCACGCCCAGTCCCACTACCGCGGCCCAGCCGATGCGCTGCTTGTGTTCCGGCCGGGTGAACGCCTCGACGAGCAACAGCACCAGGCCGAGCACCACGACTGCGATTTCCAGATAATAAGCCGGCATGACAGGTAAAATTTAGCGGGGGATCAGCGCTTCAACGACCGGCGTGACGGCTTTGAGCAGGAGGTTCGGGAAAAATCCGGCAACCAGGAGCGCCGCGACCAGCAGGAGCACCGGCACCCGGGCGAGGCCTTTAACATCAGTCGCTGCGGCGCTCAGGGGGGAAGGCTCACCTTTGAAGACAGCGCGATAGGCGCGCAGCATATAGACCGCGCTCATGACTACGCCCCACAGCGCGAGGATGGTGGCCCACTGCACCCAGCCGAGATGATCCGCCGGCTTGTTGGCAAAACCTCCGAAGAAAATGTTCACTTCTCCCGCGAAATTGGCGAATCCCGGCAGCCCGATACTGGCGAATGCTCCCATGCCGAACATCAGTCCCAGCCACGGCGTACTCGCTGCCATGCCGCCCAGTCGGTGAAATTGCAGCGTCCCGGTTCGTTCCTTAATGGCCGCGCTAAGCGCAAACAGCAGTGCAATGCTCACTCCGTGCGCGAACATCAGCAGCACGGCACCCGAATAACCCGCCGCGCTTGCACTCACAATACCGAGGAAAATATACCCCATGTGCATCACCGAAGAATTTGCCAGCACCATGTCCAGTTCCCGCTGCGCGATGGTCACCAGGCCCACCCAAAGGATATTCCCCAGGAGCAGCACGATCAGCAGATGCTGGATCCATTCCGCGCTGTGCCCGAGCGGCAGCATCGGCACCGCCACGCGAAGCAAGCCGTAGAGCCCGAATTTCTTCAGCACGCCGGCATGAAGCATCGTCACCGGCGCAGGAGCCGACGCATAAGCCGGCGCCGCCCACGAATGGAAAGGAAACAGCGACACCAGCACGCCAAAGCCCAGCAGCAGTGTCAGGTAGATTTTCTCCTGCGTCCCGCCTTCGATCGTCTGCGCCGCCGCTGCCAGTTGCGCCATATCGAATGTCATCGGTCCGCCCTTCGCCGCGGCCACCGCAAGCCATGCGAGACCCGCCAGCAGCACCAGACTCCCGAGCCCCAGATAAACCGTGATCTTCCATGCCGCCTCCCGGTTGTTACCGGTACCGCGCAGGCCAATCATGAGGAAGGTCGGAATCAGCGCCAATTCATGGAACGCGAAAAAGAATACCAGGTCCGTGCTCACGAACGCCCCCATCGCCCCCGCTGCGATCAGCAAACTGCTTGCATAAAACATCCCTTCCCCGCCCTCCTTCGCCGGCTTCTGCCAAACCGCTGCCAGCGTCACGATCACCGTCAGCAGCACCATCACCAGGCTCATTCCGTCCATGCCGAAATTGAAAGCCATGTGCGGTGCCTCCAGGACGACCCGGTCCAGGATTACGTCACCGGACCTGGCCTGGAACTGCATACCCGGCTTTCCGTAATCAAACTGCACCATCAGCCACAGTCCAATCACCAGATTCGCTCCCGCCGCCGCCAGCGCCGTCTTCCGGGCCGGTGCCCCGAAAGCCATCGCCACCGCAGCCAGGATGGGGAGAAAAATCAGCAGATCGAGCGGACTCAAGCAGGTCGAAAATCGTTAAAGTTGGGGGCCGCCCGGGCGGCAGGGAGCGCGACTAATGGAGCCGCCCCCTGGAGCGGCAAGTGCATTTTGTGAAAAGTTTCACAAGCCGCCCGCCATTTGCCGCGGCGGCGGGCACCATGACCCCACCGGTTCTCTTTTGAAGTTCCAACTACCGGGTCAGACAATGCATTCATGGGCACACAGGAGCGGGACACCAATGAGTTGACGGGAGAATCCCGAGATTTTTCTTTCCCTGTCAGCCACTCCGGACATTACATCACTCATCCGTTTCGCTCTATGCCCCGCAAACTCAGCTCTATCGCCCCCGACTGGTGGGACTACACCACGCTCGAAAACGATCTCATCCGCGATGCCGCGGCGCTCTCGCCGGAGGATGTGAGGCAACTCGCGCGCCCGGGCTTTCGCGTCGTTTTCTATGACACGCTCGAAGATTTCTATCTCGCGGAGGCACTGGAATACATTCATGCATGGCGCAGTGCCACGGCGGACAATCCCGCGGGGATCTGCGGCCCGGTGGGTCCGACGGAGCAGCTCCCGCTCGTCGCCCGGCTGGTGAATGAACTGGGTCTGAAGCTGCAAGACGCGCACTTTTGGGGCATGGACGAATGGCACGACGGCACGCGGGAAGTGGACGCCACGCACGTGCTGTCCTTCGAAAAGTGCGACCGCGAGCGGCTCTTTAACCGCATCGCACCGGCGCTGACGATGCCGGAGAGCAATCTGCATTTCCCGAAAGCCGATGTGAGCGCCTACCGTTCGAGTTGGAATGCCGGCGTGCGCTGTGCGGTCATGCAGGGAGGGCAGGGGGACATCAAACACTGGGCCTTCAATGATCCGGTGAAACGTGAGGGCGCATGGAGAGACCGGCCGCCCACGCCTGAAGAGTATGGCCGCCTAACCACGCGCACGGTGGAGTTGCATCCGGTGACACTCATGCAAAACGCGCGCACATCCGGCGGCGGCAACGTTACGATGGTGCCTGTTAAAGCCATCACCGTCGGCCCGGTGGAAACCTGGCAGGCGGAGAAGGTCTCCATCTGGCACGCCGGCACGCACGACAACCCGCTCGGTCAGCGCCTCACGGCACTGATGATTTCCAAAGGCCTCGCTGACAGCGCCGTGCCGATGTCATTGCTCGCCGGGCATCCCAATGTGCAGTTCAACTACTACCGCGGCGGCCTCGGATCGTGCGCGGTGGAAATGCATTGAGGGCGGGGACGGAGGGATGGAGAGACGGAGAGACGGAGAGACGGAGAGACGGAGAGACGGAGAGACGGAGAGACGGAGAGACGGAGAGACGGAGAGACGGAGAGACGGAGAGACATTGCATTCCCTGCCTGCGCCCCATGTTTGTTGCCCCATGACTGCGAACGACTTCATCTACTCCACCGCCGACGTGCCCACAGTCGCGGAATTCGCGGACGTGCTGGGGCGTTCCACGTTGTCAGAACGCCGGCCCGTGCATGACGCCGCGTGCCTTGCGCAAATGGTGGCGGGTGCATCACTCTGGGCGACTTGCCGGCGGCATGGCGAACTGATTGGCGTGGCGCGATCGGTGACGGACTTTGCTTACTGCTGTTATCTCTCGGACCTCGCGGTGGATCAGGCATACGCGCGGCAGGGCATCGGACGGCGACTCATCGCGGAGACGCGGGCACGCCTTGGTCCGCGGTGTTCACTGATCCTTTTGTCGGCCCCCGCAGCGGTGGATTACTATCCGCGCATCGGATTCACTCACCACCCGCAGGCGTGGATCATGAAGCCGGGTGATCCGGCGTAACGTTATTTCCTTCTCCGGCGGAGCAGTGCCGCCGCGCCGAGCAGGGTGAGCGATGCCGCAGCCGGTTCCGGTATTAGCGGTGCAGGCGCCGTAATGACGTAGGTGGCATTGAAGGAACCGAAGTTGTCATTCATAACAACTCCGCTGGTCACGCCGGTGAAGCTGTAACGCGGCACCCCGTTGACCATCACCACCTCGCTCCACTGAATCCCGTTGGGGATAAACGCCGCGAGATCCGGGAACAGTTGACGGAGGCGCGGGGACTGGTCGAGAAAGCCGGCGAGGCCGATATTGAACTGGCCCGCGTCTTCGTAGAGGTGGGAGATGTTGGGGTCGGAGAGTTCGGTGAAGCCGCCGGCACCGAGGAAGGCCGCGTAGATGTCCGCCCGGGCTGCGTTCACGACGGGAATGAGTGCGGGGTTGGAGAGCTTTGTAATGAAGGCGTCCATCATGCCGGTGAACCACGTGTTGGCGAGGTTGCCGGTGCCGTAAGCGGTGGAATAGCCGCCTCCGCCGGTAGTGGTGAACCATGCCGTGCCGTTGAGGCTCGTGAGGGTGAATGGTGCGCTGTTGGCGGTGCCGGCCAGTGAGACCAGCGGAACGGTGGAGAAAGGCTGGCCGTTCGCCGGATCGGTATATCGCGGATCAAGGTCGCCGGTGGCGAAGAGTTCCACATTGCCCCCGGCGGCTCCGGCAGTGCCAAGGAGCGCGGACGTCACGGGAAAGGAATTGTCCAGAACGATCGTGCCGGCGGGAGCCTCTTTGTATACGTAAAACTGTGTCAGAGCCGGCGCGGTGACGATGGCGTCGGTGGAATAAGTAACAGCGGAAGCCGCGCTCGCGAGGCAGAGGAGGCAAAGGACGGTGCGGATCATGGCGGAAAACGGTGCGTGATGAAAGGGACGCGGGCGGCGATGGTAACGGGGCATTCCAGTCTGGCAACTCTCGTATCCGGATTTTCTTTACTGCTGATGATGATCTGGCGAATAGGTTGCGCCGCGGTCATGGTCTTTTAGAGTCCGGCACATGAAACAAATCCTCCTGATCGCCGCTGGCGGTGGACTGGGTGCGGTGGCCCGCTGGTGGCTCGCCGGCTGCTTTGCCGCGGCCCGCGGGACCTTTCCGATGGGCATCTTCGTCGTGAATGTCTCCGGGTGTTTCGTCTTCGGTCTCTTGCACGGCTTGTGTCAGGCCCGCGGGGAAGAGTGGAAACTCGCGCTGCTCACGGGCCTGCTCGGCGGCTACACGACGTTCTCCACGTTCGGATGGGATACGTTTGATCTGATCCGTCAGGACCGCGCGCTCGTCGCCGCGGCGAATGCCGTGCTGAGTGTCGTCGCCGGAGTG
>JANNVM010000197.1:0-8851 GCA_031414455.1 Verrucomicrobiota bacterium | reverse complement strand
CTGGCACGGATGCTGGGGGAGGCGAAGGCAGCGGGCGACCGCTTTGCCGCGGAGGGCGGTGTCGAAGTTTCATGGGAGCGGCTCTGGCAAATCGCGCCGCGGCCATTCCATAATGAACTCATTGTGCTCTGCGACGAAGCCGTCCGCGAAACCAGCGGTACGTCGCACCGCCTTCCGTCAGGACCCCTGCACGATGCGGCGGAAGTGGCGCGCGCCGGAGTGCCGACGGTGATGATGTTCGTACAGAGCCTGCACGGCATCAGCCATAACAAGATCGAAGACACGAAAGAGGAGCACCTCGAACTGTGTGTCAGGGCGTTCGACCGGCTGGCGGAAAAGACGATGCGGTGGATGCAGTGAGCAACTTTAGCGCACGAAAGCCCGGTAGAAGCTGCGGGGTGCCGTGAGGCGCATGGCGTCGGTATGGGACAAGATTCCGGTGCCGCCGGAGATGCTGAAGAATCCAAAGCTTGTCCACGAACTTTTCCGGAGGGTTTGGGACATTCTTTGACCCGGAAATTTGTCGCCGGAAGCCTCGCGCCGGGAAAAACGAGGGGAAAACGAGGCTTGCCAAGCGAAAGCCAAAGTCTCATGGAGTGGCCGCGCCGACTTATTCCACACCATGAAAACCACTGTCCTTTCCGCCCTCGCCGGCAGCGTCACGCTGGCGCTCACTATTCTCTCCGCCATGAGCAAAACACCCGTCACTACTCCATTTGGAAAACTCAAGGATGGCCGCGGGGCGGACCTCATCACGCTGGAAAACAAATCCGGCGCCAGCGTGCAGATCACGAACTTCGGCGGCATTGTCGTCAGTTTCAACGTGCCGGACAAAACGGGCAAAATGGACAGCATCGTGCTCGGCAAGGAGACGCTGGCGGAATACGAAGCGGGCCATCCGTTCTTCGGTGCCCTCACCGGCCGCTATGCCAACCGCATCGCCAAAGGAAAGTTCACTCTGGAGGGCAAGGAATACACCCTCGCCGTGAACAACGGCCCTAACAGCCTCCACGGCGGCAAGGTGGGATTCGACAAGAAACTCTGGGCCGTAAAGGGCACCGGCGAGAAGGACAGCGCGGGATTCGTCACTATGACCTACACCAGTCCTGACGGAGAGGAGGGTTATCCCGGCGCGCTCAAGTGCGAGGTGACTTACTCGTTCAATGACGCGAACGAACTGCGCATCGACTACACGGCCACGACCGACAAAACCACGGTAGTGAACCTGACAAATCACAGCTACTTCAATCTCGAAGGTCACGGCAAGGGACTCATTCTGGATCACGTCGCCCAGATCCACAGTTCGCAATATACCGACACCGACGCCGACCTCATTCCAACGGGCGAACTCAAGAGTGTGGAGGGCACGCCGCTTGATTTCCGCAAGCCGGTGCGCATCGGTGACCGCATTGACCAGAAGGAATTTGCGCCGCTGAAATACGGCGCGGGCTACGATCACAACTTCATCGTCGAAGGAAAACCCGGCACCCTGCGCCCCGCGGCGAAAGTCACCGGTCCGAAAAGCGGCCGCACGCTGGAATGCCTCACTACCGAACCCGCGGTGCAGCTTTACACCACCAATCACATGGACCAGCCGGTCAAAGGCCGTGACGGACGAACCTATGAGTTCCGCGGTGCGTTTTGCCTCGAAACGCAGCACTATCCTGACAGCCCCAATCATCCCGCGTTTCCCACGACAACTCTGAAGCCCGGTGAAACCTACCATCACACCTGCGTGTATCGCGCCGGGGTCGGGAAGTGAAGTTCACGGCAACCGCACCGGTTCGCGGGAGAGGCAGGCCGGGACCGCCGGTGCCGGGAGCCGGAAACTCCTGCAGCACGCCGGAGGAATCAAAGAACGCACCATTCCTATAATGTCCGCCAACCAAATGACTCATCACCTTATGCTCTCGCTTCGCTTGAATCGCTCACTCCTGGCTGTTGTCGCGGCTGGTCTCCTAACAACTGATTTTGCTCTCGCGGCGAAGAATCCCACGGACGTGACGGCGAAGGTCAGCGCGGCCGTGAAGGATGAAAGCCTCTCCATTCCGGCGAGCAATGAAATGTTCGGCGATACCGCGCAGGGGGTTCCCAAGAAGCTGACCGTGGAGTACCAGGCGGGCGACGAAAAGCTCACGGGCGAAGCGGATGAAGGCGGCAGAATCCAAATCTCGGCACCCGCCGGAAAGAAGCTGATCATCCTCAAGGCTACCTATGGACCGGCGGATGGTTCCTCCCCCGCGAATACTGCGTCGCTGACGGAGGCGCCGGGTGAAGTGCTGGACACTCTCCCGGGCTTCAAGATCGAGCATGTGCTCCAGGCCGATGGCGCGAAGAATGGCTCGTGGATTTGTCTGGCGAATGATCCGAAAGGCCGCCTGCTCCTGGGAGGCCAGGGTGGTCAGCCGATCACCCGGGTGACGCTTCAGGACGGAAAGAGTGTGAAGGAGGAAATCCTGCAGATTCCGGTCACCGAAACGATGGGGATGCTCTTTGTTGATGACGTGCTCTACCTTAACGGCAGCGGCAGCAAGGGCTTCGGGCTCTACCGGTGCAGGGATACGAACGGGAACGACAGCTACAGCGATGTGGAGTTTCTCCGCGAGTGGGCGGGTGGTTCCGGTGAACACGGCGCGCACGGGCTGGTGCTGGGATCTGACAAAATGCTCTACGCTGTCTGCGGAAATTTCACTGGCGTGCCGGGGGACCTCGTGCCCGGTTCGCCGCATCGGAACTACGGGGATGATCTCGCGCTTAAGCGCATGGAGGACGGCAATGGTTTCGGCGCGGGCGCGAAACCGCCGGGCGGTTATGTGGTGCGCATGGATCTCGACGGAAAGAATGCGGAACTGTATTCGTCAGGGCAGCGTAACAACTATGACATCGCCTTCAATGCGGATGGAGAGCTGTTCGGCTTCGACAGTGACATGGAATGGGACTGGGGCAATCCATGGTATCGTCCGGTGCGCGCCTTCCATGCGGTGCGCGGCGGCGACCACGGATATCGCGAAGGCAGCGCCAAGTGGCCCGAGTATTATGCGGACAGCCTGCCCGCGACGGTGAATATCGGCATCGGGTGTCCCACGGGTGTCGTATTTGGCACGGGCGCAAAGTTTCCCGCCAAATACCAGAAGGCCTTCTATATCTGCGACTGGACCTACGGCCGCCTGATCGCCGTGCACCAGACGCCGAAGGGGGCGACCTACACGGGATCATGGGAAAACTTCGTGGCCCCGAAATCGCTGAAAGCCAGGAGCGGAAAAGTGCCGCTGAACCTGACGGATGTTGTGATCGGCGGGGACGGCTCGATGTATTTCACCGTTGGCGGCCGCGGCACGCAGGCCAATCTGTTCCGCGTGACCTACACCGGCAGCGAGGCCGCCGCACCGCTCGCCGCAGAGGACCTGCATGACAGGGACGGCAGCGCAGCCCGCGGGCTGCGCCACACGCTCGAGTCCATGAATGTCGCGCCGGATCCCGCAACGGTCGCTGCCGCATGGCCACACCTCGCCAGCGCCGACCGCTCCATCCGTTTCGCGGCCCGTCTCGCGGTCGAGCGGAATCCGGCGGCTGATTGGCAGGCGCAGGCATTGGAGGAAAAGCAGCCGGATGCCGCATTCACCGTCCTGCTGGCGCTGGCCCGGGTGGGAACTTCCGGCACCCAGCCCGCCATTATCAAGGCGCTAACGGCTTTTCCGTTTTCCTCCCTGACCGAAGAACAGGTCCTGAACAAGCTGCGGGTGATTACCGTATCCATCGCGCGCCAGGGAGTTCCGGCCGGCGAGGCTGCCAAAATGGTGCTCGCTGAAGTGAACCCGCTGTATCCCGCGAAGTCGGAGGATGTGAACCGGGAGTTGTGTCAGATCCTGCTCGCCCTCAATGCGCCGGGAGTTGTGTCCAGAACGGTAACGCTGCTGCGCGCAGCGGCCACCCAGGAGGAACAGGTCACCTACGTGACGGCTCTGCGGAATATCAAAACTGGCTGGACCGAAAATCTGCGCCGGGACTATCTCTCGTGGTGGAATGGGGGACGCTCCAGCCAGCATCCTCTGCAGGTGGTCAAGTGGTTCACGGACGCCGGCGTCAACTTCAATAACGGTGCCAGCTTTGATGGATTCGTAAACCATGCCCTGGAGGAAGCGAAGGCAACCATGACACCTGCGGAAATCGCGGTCATGGGAGACCTCACCAAAGTACAATCCGCGATCAAGGCTCCAACTGAGGCCCGGGCCTTCGTCAGGGAATGGACGACCGCAGAGCTGCAGCCGCTGCTGGATAAAGCAGGCCGGGGGCGCGACTTCGCCCGTGGCAAAGCCGCATTCGCATCGGCGCAATGCATCCTGTGCCACCGCTACGGTGATCAGGGCGGAGCCGCCGGCCCGGACCTCACGAATGTGGCCACCCGGTTCAAACGTCAGGACCTTCTGGAGTCCATCTCGGAGCCCTCCCGGGTGCTCTCCGAACAGTATATGATGACTGTCTTCACGATGAAGGATGGCACCGTCACCGCCGGCCGCATCAGTCAGGAAAACGCAGACACGGCCGTGGTCATGACCAACCCGTTCGACACCGCCACGACCACGACGATTTCCAAAACTGATATCAAATCGAGGGAGTTGTCCAAAGTGTCGCTGATGCCCCCGGGCCTGCTCAATACGTTTAAGGAGGACGAAATCCTCGACCTGCTCGCCTACCTCGAATCCATGGGCGATGAGAAACATCCCAATTTCAGCAGGTAGGACGTGAAGCCCGTTCGCTTTCAAAGTGACTCGATCCCGGGGCAATCATCGAATACATGAAACAAAATCACAAGGTTTACGACGCCATCATCGTCGGTGGCGGGCACAACGGGCTGGTGGCGGCGACCTATCTGGCGAGGGCGGGGAAAGCAGTTCTCCTGCTGGAGGCACATGACGAACCCGGCGGCGCCACCACCAGCGTGAAACCGTTTCCCGAATACGATGCCCGGCTTTCGCGTTATTCCTATTTGGTATCGCTGCTGCCCGATCAGATCGTGGCTGATTTGGGAATCAACTTCCATACACTCGAACGTTCCGTCTCCTCCTACACTCCTTATCACCGGGAGGGTCGGGATGATGGACTGTTGATTTCGACGGCGTGGGATGAGCCGACCGCGGGCAGCTTCCGAAGGCTGACCGGATCGGACCGGGAAAGCACCGCCTGGCGCGCGTTTTACGGAGAGATTGCGAGGCTGGCGCAACGCCTTGCGCCCTCCATGCTCAAGCCCCTCAAGAGTGCGGCTGAACTCAAATCCGAAATTGGCTTGCCTGAAGTATGGCGAAATCTGATGGAGATCCCGATCGGCGAAGTCATTCGCAATCAATTCAGTGACGACCTTGTGCAAGGTGTGGTTCTCACCGACGCGCTCATCGGAACATTTGTTTCGGCAGATGACATCCAGGCCAACCGTTGTTTTCTCTATCACCTCATTGGCAACGGCACCGGACAGTGGCGCGTGCCACAGGGCGGGATGGGCGCTTTGGTCAGGGAATTGCATCGCGTCGCCATGTTGCAGGGTGTGGAGATCAAACTCCAATCCAGGGTCGCCGCGCTGGAAAGCGGTCCTGCGGGCGTTCGCATTGAAACGGAATCCGGCCATGCCTACCGCGCCAATGATCTGCTCTTTGCCGCAGCGCCACAACATCTGGCTCGTTTGCGCGGGCGCGCGGTTCCGGAGTCTCTGGACGGATCACAATTGAAGATCAACATGCTCCTGTCGCGCCTGCCCCGCCTCAAGTCCGGCGTGGACCCGCGGCTCGCCTTTGCCGGCACGTTTCATGTCAATGAAAGCTTCTCGCAATTGGAAGCCGCCTACACCGTCGCCCGCAGCGGGGAGATGCCACAGCCCCTGCCTCTGGAGATGTATTGCCACACCCTGACCGATCCCTCCATCCTGTCCGCGGAGCTGATCTCAAAGGGTTTTCAAACCCTCACCCTGTTTGGGCTTCATACCCCCGCGCAACTCTTCGATGCGGATCCGGAGCGCGCCAAAACACTGGCCAAAGAGCACGCCATCGCCAGCCTGAATCAGTATTTGCTCGACCCCATCGAATCCGTCCTCGCTCCCTGCCGCGATGGCTCGCTGGCGATCGAAGTAAAATCACCACTCGATCTGGAGAAGGACATCTCTCTGCCCCGCGGAAACATCTTTCATCGTGACCTGGATTTCCCGTTCCTTGACGACGATGAGGGAGGAGCGGACCAGCAACTCTGGGGCGCGGAAACGGATGATCCGCATATCTATCTCGCCGGTGCGGGAGCCCGCCGCGGCGGCGGTGTCAGCGGCATCGCAGGCCATAACGCGGCGATGGCGCTGCTGACCGCCCCCCGGCGTTCCCGGCCACTGGCATTCTCAACGGCCTCGATCTCAAAGCCAAATTCACCGCAGCAGCTGTAGAAGCCGAATGCGGCGGGCGGGCGATAACAAGGACGTTCTGCGGCGTTGCGCCGGGATCGCAACGCTCAAAACGAACCTTAAGAATGAAAGCCGGCAAATGCGCCGCTCCATGTGCTACTTGAGAGTCATCAGATAGCTGAACAGGTCGCTCACCTGCTGTTCGCTGAAGGCATCCAACAATCCCTCCGGCATCAGGGAACGTTTCAGATACTGCCCGCGGCGGATTTGGTCTTTGGGAATGCGCGTGTCCTCCACTCCGACGGCGCGGAAGATGATGGCCCTGTCGTCTTCACTAACGAGGAATCCTTCCTTGAGTGTGCCGTCGGTCATCTCCACGCGATAGACGCGATAGCCAGGCTCCATCGCCGCATTCGGATTGAGCAGATTGCGCAACACGCCGTCCACGCCCATCGCTCCCGCGCCGCTGAGGTTGGGGCCGATCTGCCCACCGGTGGCATTGATGGTATGGCAACCCATGCAGATGGTCGCGAGCAGTTTGCCCTGCGCGGCATCGCCGGTTTTCGTGGCCAGCGCGTGGAATTTCGCATACTTCACGTCCATCGCGGCGGCGGCGTCCGGAGTGAGGACATTGGGAAAATCCGTCGTCTTCGCCACCTGTGCGCTGCCGTTGAGCGCTCCCCATTCGGTGCCCGTGCGCTGAAGCACCAGCCCGGCAGGCGGCGAAGGGAATGTGCGGTCGAAGCCGGCGCGGATTTCTTCAGCGGTGCGGCAGACGTTCCATACGCGGAACTCCGCCAGCGCACCGCTGGTGCCCGTGGGCACATTGCTTTGACCAATGCGCAGATTCTGGAGCGGCTTCGGCTCCGGCTTGCCTTCGGCCTGATCCAGTTCGCCGTTCATATAGATTTTGAACTTGCCCGCCGCATCGCGCGTCACCGCCACGTGTGTCCACATGTCCGGCGCGGTTGGCTTCTTCGCGACGATCACGTCATTTCCGCCGGCAATCCACACGCGGAAATTGCCGCCATAGAAGTTGAAATCCGCTTCGCCGCCCCAACCGAGGATGCTGTCTTCGTTGCCAATCCCAGGCGCGAGTTTGATCCACGTCTCCACCGTGAACGGTCCCGACAGCGTGATCGTATCTTTCACCCACGCATCGTTCTTCCCATCCAGCACCAGCACCGGGCGAAACGCGCTGCCCATCTTCTCCATCAGCGACTTCAATGCCGGATCGCTCTCACCGAGAATCGCCACCAGCTTCTCCAGGACGGGCCCGTCGAGTTCGTCCTGCGGGATCGTCTTCGCATTTACCGCCGTCACCACCGCCTGCGCGCCGGGCTTGGAAGAAGCCAGCGCATCCAGCGCCCGGCTCCGTTGCGGAGGAGTCAGGTCCGGCCAGAGGGGAATGAGTTTGTCCGGCACCGACGCGAGACCGGCCAGCGCTTCATCGCGCGTCGCCGCGTCGGGGGACTTCACATGGGCGAGAAACACGCCGGCGTCTTTGGAGCCAAGTTCGCGCAGCGAACGCAGCAAGGGAACGCGAAGTTGCACTTCGCCCTCCGCCAAACTGCCGAGGCGAAGGGCAACTTCGCGCTCCAGTCCCGTCAGCTTGAACGCCGACACAATGCTCAACGCCGTCGGCGTGTCCGTGGCCAGCAACTCCTTCGCCTTCCCCTCCACCAGCGGCGCCAGCACGCGCGCATCGAACTTCGTCTTCTGCCGCAGCAGCGATTGCAGCCCCTCCGGCTTCGCAATGAGCGCCGCCAGCGCCGCCTTCACCTCCGGGGCCTCCGGCGCTTCCGCGAGGCGGAGGATTTCTTCGTCGCTCGGGGCGCGGTCGAGTTTGGCGATGAGCTTCGCCACTCGCGGGGCGGAGTCTTTCGGAGGAAGAGATAAGGCCGCCAGCATCGACTGGTCTGCGGTCAACTCATCGGACCTGGGAGAGTCGAGATAGAAGAGGAGTGCTTCCCGCGCACTTTCGAGGAACATTCTGACCAGATACCGCTCATATTCCCGCTCGTAGGCTTTTTTAGTTTTGATCGGCTTCCCGCTTTGTGACGACGGTTCCATTGGCACAGGAAGCGAAGGTTCTATCATTTTGAGAAGCACGGGAACCGCCGCACCAAGGGTATGCGCCGGATACTTTGCAAGACTCCTTCCCAGCCAGCAAATGACTGCGATGCGAACTTGAGGATCAGGATCGTTCATCAAGCCAACGAACTCTTCAATGTATTCGACAACGACTTTGCCTTCGCTGGGACCGCGGACGAACAATCGAGCTGCCTCGCGCCTGATTGCCGGATTGGGATCGCTTACGGGACCAAACGATTGTCCGCTGTATCCTCCTTGTGCCCACAGGGCCTGAATTCTCCTCGACACCAGCTGCGCTTAGTCGGCTGCAATTTCCAAGAGTTCGTTCCATGTCCCTTTTGCCAGACTTCTATCTTTCAACGCATGCCACGCCAGATGACT
>JANNVM010000196.1:0-7362 GCA_031414455.1 Verrucomicrobiota bacterium | reverse complement strand
TGTTGCGCCACTATTGCCGCACCGGTTCACCACTTTCAGCGGCGGGCCGGCTTCCAAACCAAAACCCCCACCAAATACACACCATGAACCTCAGCATTATCGGAACCGCAGCCCTGCTCTTCGGAGCGTCACTCGCCCTTGTTAATGGCCAGGATCGCCCCGGCGGTCGCGGCCCCGGCGGCCCGGAAGGCGGTCATCGTCCGCCGCCCGCGGACATCGCCAAAAACCTCAGCGAGCGCTTCACGGCCCTCGCCGCTTACGACACTGACAAGAACGGCAAACTCGACGACACCGAGCAGGCCGCTGTCGCCAAAGCCATCGAAGCCGGCACGCTTGAAGTCGGTCCGCCCCGTGGCGGCAAAGGCAGGGGCAAAGGAAAAGGCGAAGGCAGGCCGGAGGGCGGACGTCCTTCCGGCGACGTCATCGCCGGCCACGTCACGAAGCTGTATGAGTCCCTCGCCGCATACGATGCCGACAAGAGCGGCGCGCTCGACGAGACGGAGCAGACTGCCGTGGCCACCGCCATCAAGGACGGTTCGCTGAAACTGCCACACCCTGGCGGCCCGCGTGGTCCCCGGGGCGGACGTCCTGGAAAAGAATAGAATCCCCTGCACCACACCCCCGCACCCGCCGGGCCCTCGTTGCCCGGCGGGTGTTGCTGTGAATAGATGCCGCCATGACCGCTCCCGGATTTCTGAGAAAATGGTTCCCCCCACTGCTGCTCCTCGCCGCGCTGTGGCTGGTGCTGGTGATTCTCTTCGCCGGACAGTTCATCATCGCCGGTTCCCAGGAATGGGAGGAAGCTGTGGAGCGATCGGTCGGTTTTTGGCTCGTATGGCTGCCGCTCCTGCCGCTCACGGCATGGCTGGCGCGGCGATTTCCACTCGAGCGCCGCCGCCCGGTGCTCAGCATTGCCGTGCATCTCGTGGCGTGCGTGGCGGTTGTTTTGATCTGTCAGGAATTCACCCCGGGTCGCCAGCAGCCGTCCCGGGATCGTGACGGTGGCCCGCCCCGCGAGGGAGCACCCTCACCAGCCCGTCAGCCGGAGAACAGCGGTCCCGCCCGCGAGGGAGGTCCGCCGCCATGGAGCCGTGGACCGCGTTCCGGGCCACCGGGTGAGGGCCGGCCCTCCATGCGCCCCCGCGGCATTTTCGGGCCCCAGGCATTTCGCGTCCTGCTGGATGTGCTCGTCTATGGCGGAGTTGTTAGCCTCACGCATACCATCGCCCTGCTCCGCCGTTCGCGGCAGCGTGAACGGCGTGCTCTCGAACTCGAAGCCAGCCTCTCCCGCGCGCGGCTCGAGGCTCTGCGTCTCCAGATCAATCCCCACTTTCTCTTTAATACGCTCAACGCCATTTCCTCGCTGATTCACACCCGGCCCGACACCGCCGACGAGATGACCGGCAGCCTCAGCGAACTGCTCCGCGCCTCCCTCCAGGGCTCGGGCGATCACGAAGTAACACTCCGTCAGGAAATGGAACTGCTTCGCCTCTTTACCGACATCGAGCGCACCAGGTTCGGCGACCGCATCGCCTTCCAGGAGGACATCGCGTCCGATACCCTCGTGGCGATGGTGCCGTCGCTCGTCCTCCAGCCGCTGGTGGAAAACGCCATCCGCCACGGCCTCGAGCCGCGGGTCGAAAACGGCACGGTCACCATCGCCGCACGCCGCGGGGGCGACCGCCTGCACCTCACGGTGAGCGACGACGGCGTTGGATTCTCAGGAAAAGAAAACTCCGCCAGCGATGGTCCCGGCGGCATCGGCCTCACCAACACCCGGGATCGTCTCCGCGCGCTTTATGGCGATGCTCACGATCTCACCATTGCCCCCGGAATTGCCGGCGGCACCGTCATCAGTATCACCATCCCCTTTCGCACCGAATGACAATTCGCGCCATCATTGCCGACGACGAACCGCCCGCCCGCGAGCGTGTCCGCCACCTGTTGCGCGAGCACAGCGACATCGAAGTCATCGCCGAATGCATTAACGGCCCTGAAGCCGTCGCCGCGGTGAAGGAGCATGCGCCCGACGTGCTCTTCCTCGATATCCAAATGCCCGGGCTCGACGGATTCGGCGTGCTCGCGGCCCTTCCGCCTGACAAACTGCCGGTCGTCATCTTTACGACGGCCTATGACCAGCACGCCCTGCGCGCCTTTGACGCTCACGCGCTGGATTACCTGCTGAAGCCGTTCAAACCCGCACGCTTCAAAGAGGCGGTGCAGCGGGCCCGCGACCAGCTCGTCTCCAAACAGACCGGCGCCAATACGCAGAACCTCATCGAGCTTCTCACCCGCCGCGCGACACCGCACCTCACGCGACTCACCGTGAAGACCGGCGACAAAGTCATCTTCGTCAAAGTGCGGGACATCGAATGCATTGAGTCGGCCGGCAACTATGTCGTCGTCCACGCCGGCGGCGTGGAGCACGTGCTGCGCGAAACCCTGACGGATCTCGAGTCACAGCTCGACCCCGCCAACTTCCTTCGTGTCAGCCGCAGCGCACTGGTGAATCTGAATCACGTCAAGGAACTGCAGCCGATGTTTAAGGGCGACCACGCCGTCATCCTCCACAGCGGCCGCAAAGTCGCCATGACCCGCGGCATCCGCGAAGTGGAAAAGGCGCTGCGCTTCGGCTGAGCGCCCCGGGACCGCGGCTTTGTAAGCCGCTCGCCATATCAAGCTCATTATGGCGGGGCGGCTTAAAAAGCCGCGGTCCCGGGAACATTCGGCTACTGCCCAACAATCGCATCCACCGTCCTCGCCGTCGCGCCGCGATGCCATTCGAGGGCCGCGCGACCCCGTGCGGCGGCAGTCCGAGATTTGTCAGGATTTGAAAACGCCTCACGCAGTGCGGGCAGCAGCGCCTCCAGCGAATCCACCTGCGTGATGCCGCCGGCCTTTTGCAGCAGCGCCATGAGGGGTTGAAAATTCTCCATGTGAGGGCCGGCGATCACCGGCACGCCGGCAGCGATGGCTTCCGCGGGATTCTGTCCGCCTTCGGCGAGGAAACTCTTGCCGATGACAACGACGCTGGCCAGCGCCTGCCAGTCGCGGAGTTCGCCGGTCGAGTCAATAATGAGCGCCTCCCGGAGCGCGGAGTTGCACTACGCTTAGCCTGACGAGCCATCCACGCCGGAGCGGAGTGCAACTCCGCGCTCCGTCAGGAGGGAGCGCTGCACAACTTCCAGGCCGAGTAATTGCAGATCAGCCGCGACCTCCGCGCGCCGTTCAAAATGACGCGGCGCGACGAGAAAAGCGACGGCCGGAAATTCGCGGCGCCGAAGTTCCGCGAACACCTGCGCCAGGGCCTTCTCCTCGCCCGGATGCGTGCTTGCCGCGAGCAGCAGCGGCGGCAGCGGATTGCCCCAGAGTCCGCGAAGCAGTGCGCGAAATTCCTCCACACGCTCCGACTTCACACTGCCGGAGAGATCGTATTTGATGCTGCCCGTGACACGAATGCGCTCCACTGGCACGCCGATGCCGGACCATCGCGCGATATCGCCGTCCTCCTGCACCAGCACACGATCCAGCATGGAAAACAGCGGCCCTGCCAGCCAGCGCCAGCGGCGGTAGCGGCGTTCACTGCGCGGCGAGAGCCGGGCATTGGCCAGCGTCACCGGGATGCCGCGTTTTTGGGCGCGGCGCACCAGGTTAGGCCACAACTCGGCCTCCATCAGGATATACTTCTCCGGCCGGATGCGGCTGAGAACGGTGCGCACGATCCAGCCAAAATCGAGCGGGCTGTAGATAACCGTCAGGTTTTCCGGCGCGTCCTTTGCGGCGACGGCATGACCGGTTGGCGTCGTGACCGAGAGCACCAGCGGGCGCTCCGGCTCCCGCCGGCGAATTTCGGCGATCAGTTTCTGCGCCACACCGACCTCGCCCACACTCACTGCGTGAATCCACCATGTCCGTCCCTGTCCGGCGATAAGGCGTGCGTTCACATCCTCATCGAAAATTCCCAGCCGCTGCCAGAACGCCCGCCCGCCTCCGCCGCGGCGGCGCAGCTTGAGCAGGCTTTTCGGCAGCAAAATGAGCAGCGCCAACGGCAGCAGCAGATTATACAGCAGCAGTGTCAGGCGCAGGCGCATCGGCACGGGGAAGTTGATAGAATACGAGCAGCGAATCGCCGTAGCGGCGTTCGTCCACCGCCCGCCACGGGGCGTCCGGCGGCAGGACCTGGCCCCTCTTGGCGAACGACTCCAGAATAAACAGTCCGCCCGGCGCAAGCAGAGTCGGCAGAATTTCCGAGCCGAGCAGCACAGCATTCCAGTCACGATCGCCGCGCTGTTTGGCATACGGCGGGTCTGCGAAGATGAGATCGAACTTTTCCGTCGCGCGCTTCAGCCAGGACTCCACCGGCGCGCCCGCGACCATGCCGCCGGTGAGACGCGCTTTGGCGAGGTTTTGCGAAATCACCGCGACACTGCTCCGGTCCGACTCCACAAACACCGCCCGCCTTGCCCCGCGGCTCAGGCATTCCAGTCCATACGATCCGCTGCCGGCAAACAAATCCAGCACCGCCGCACCTTCCACGTGACCGCCGAGAATCGAGAACACGGCCTCCCTCACCCGGTCCGCGGTGGGCCGGAGCACTGTCCGCGGCACCGCGATGGGAATGCCTCCGGCGCTGCCTGTAATGATTCGCATGGTCGCCTGGTAGGCGAAATGACGAAGTCCGAAACCAGAAATCCCAAGGAAATCAGAATACGGAATGCCAAACCGCCGCGGCCTTTGGATACAAACGCAGGATTTGAATCGGAACTCCCCCCCTGCAATCACGGCCGGAACGGCTCCATCGCCCTTTGCTGGTGCAGTAGGGCGGAGTTTGGGGGATTGCTTTCACCACGCCGCCCATGGAATCACCGGTTCCGGCTTCACCTTCCATACACGCTCACAGTAGTCGCGGATCGAGCGGTCAGAGGAGAATTTACCCGAGCGTGCGGTATTGAGGAATCTGCCCGGACAAATCGGCGGCGGGGTAAATGAAGGTCGCGTTCGTCACATTGAAGTCCGGGAAGAAGACGATTTTCAGCCGGTCGCGCACAGCGGGGTCGTGGTTCACGACGTCGCCGGTGGCAGTGATAAGCTTGATGATGCGCCTGGCCATGAAGCAGCCCGGTGCCGCCTTGCCGCCGAAGATGAAGGTGCGGGCGGGCACATCGGCCTGCGGGTCGCGTTTGAGGCGCAGGTAGAGTGTGAGGATGTGGAGCACGTCGGGGTGCTGCCGCTTGTATTCGCATAGATCGGGAAATGGAGCCGCAACATCTGAGCGGCCACGATTGCCAGCGCCGCAGCCAGTGCGGCAGCCAGTGCGGCAGCCAGTGCGGCACGGATGGACAACTGAAAACCAGGGATGAGGCTCGAAAAAGTCATGACTGTCACGCGGGCCGGACGGTGGCTATCACTTCCGCATTCGCACCTGCAGCGCCGGCTCTCTCCTGCCGCGACTGGGCATAGCAGGTGGCGTATTCATCAAGATCTCCGAGTGTTGAATCGCTGGAGCACCCGCAATGGCAGATGCCCGTGCCGGCTTCCGCAACTACCGCGGCCAGTCCGATCACACAGACGAAGGCGAGCCCGCCATCCGCATGCGCGACGTGCTGGGTTTTGTGGATTTCAAAGAGCCAGTTCAACATGAGGCGAATCGCAGGGTTTGGAAATATTGATCACGGCGGATGACTTCAACCATTGTCATTGAGCGCTCACGTCGAAAATGTGAGCCTTCCAGGGAGGGACGTCGAGGAAGAGTCCCCGGGACTGGAGTTCGTTTCCGTCGCGCTCGTACTCGGCGTCGCCGAGCAGATCGCGCAGTCGCCATTGGCCGGGCCCGGGGTCCGCGAAGGGCGCGCGAATATAACACTGACCGGGATGATCCGAGTAATTCACGGCGACCAGCAGCCGTGCGCCACCGGAGTTCTGCCATGCGAACGCAATAAACGCGTCGGCCGTGGCATTGCCATCCCATGCGGGAACACATTCGAGCAGGAACCATTCGCCGCTGCGAACGACAGGCTGTCGCAGAACGGCGAGGAGCCGTTCATAGAACTGCAGCGCTTCGTTTACCGCTTCCACCGGGGCGCGGCTGAGATGCGGAGAGATTCGTTTGAGCCTTCCCTCGAACTGCCCCTGATGGAAGAAACGAAGTCCCGGCGCGAAAAAGGTGATGACCGCGGCGGCTTCATGCCTGCCGGCGGGAAAGGCGGCGGCGGCGCGCGGTTCGTCGTGGTTTTCCAGAAAACGGGCCAGCTTGTTTTGATAGTCGAGCCCGGCGTAAAAATGCTCCCTAACCGGCCGGGCGTGCCCTTCACTCAGGCGGTCGTAAAGCCGCTTGTCGTAAGCATAGTCGAATCCCTGCTGCTGCATCGTCCACTCCATGTCCCAATAGACTTCGGCCATGAAGCAGAAACCAGGAACCTTTTCGCGCACTCGATCGGTTGCGCCGGGCCAGAACAATTTCGCGGGAATTCCCCATGTCCGCTCAAAGACTTCCGGCAGCACGAGCATGGCCATGTCGCATCGCAGGCCGTCGCACTGCCCGGCGATTTTCAACAGTTCACCCGCCATGGCCTCCTGTGTGGCCGGGTTGCCGTAGTTGAGTTGCAGCGTGTCCGGCCAGCCGTCGAAGCAGGGATCGCGGCCATGGGCGAGGAGCAGATCCCCGCCTTTACGCTTGATCCGGGTAAAGTTCTTCGGCGTGCGCGCAAGGTCCTGTTCCGTCCCTCGAATGTAATATTCAGGATGTTTCCCGACCCACCAGTGATCCATTCCGGTGTGGTTGGGGACGAAGTCGAGCATCAACTTCAGACCGCGCTGGCGGAGCCTTTCACGCAAACGGGCGAGGGCGGCGTCACCACCCAGATTCTCATGCACCGTGTAGGCGGTGATCGCGAAGCCGGACCCGGGAATGTCTTCCTTGCAGAGGTCGGGCAGTGTCCCGCGAAACTCTTTCTGCCACTCTGGATTCGTTCGCGAAACCTGCTGCCCGGCCGGACCGGTCTGCCAGACGCTGAGGAACCAGATCCAGTCGAAGCCCAGTGAGGCGAGGCGGTCCAGCCCGGAGTCCGGAAAGTCGTCCAGCGTCGCGGGCCGCCCGAGGCTGCGGGCCAGTTCTGTCAGGCAGACCCGCGTGTTGATTTGATAGAGCGACGGATACTTTGTTTCGTCCTTCGTGTTCATTTGCGTTTGCGGGTGGGGGGGGCATCGGCGGCCGGGCCGCTCTTTACAATCCCGTCCTTCGTCGGGCGAATGAGCATCGTGTGCATGAACAGCGCGTGGCAGGGACGCGAGCAGCTGACCCGGACCTTGATACGATAGCGCGAATCCCGGCCCGCGAAGCCATCGAAGCAATAGAGCCGTTCG
>JANNVM010000195.1:0-19874 GCA_031414455.1 Verrucomicrobiota bacterium | reverse complement strand
GGCGAGCCGCGGCCAGTCGATGGGCTTGGTTAGGTAATCGGCCGCGCCGAGGGCGAAGCCCATGTTTTTGTCATCCACGATGGTCATCATGATCACGGGGATGCCGGCGGTGTCAGGGTCGGCCTTGAGCGCGGTGAGCACCGCCCAGCCGTCCATGCCGGGCATCATCACATCGAGCGTGATCACGGCGGGCTTGAGTTCCTTCGCTAACGCAAGACCTCGCGCGCCGTCGGCGGCGGTGACGACGTGATAGCCGTCTTTCGCCAGCGAGCGCTCCATGAGGTCGCGCACGTTAGGATCGTCATCGATGACGAGCACGGCGGATTTCTGATTTCTGATTTCCGATTTCTGATTGGTGGGCGCGGCGGGTGATTCGGGCCCGGCTTCCGTCACTTCGCGAGGCAGCGTCACCGTGAAGGTGGTACCCTGGCCCGGTTCGCTTTCGACGGTGATGTCGCCGCCCATCATTTGGCAGAACTTTTTGCTGATGGCCAGCCCGAGCCCGGTGCCGCCGAATTTCTTGGTCGTGGAGGCGTCCGCCTGCTCGAACGCCATGAAGAGCCGGCTCATCTGCTCGGGCGTCATGCCGATGCCGGTGTCGGTGACGGAGAAAGTGATCAGTGGACAGTGATCAGTGCTCGACGGAGAGTGAACAGTAATCAGTGAACAGTGATCAGTAGTCAGGGGGGGAACACCCGGGACGGCGTCTTCACTGATTACTGCATTCTGATAACTGATAACTGATAACTGATCACTGATTACTTCCCTCCCCACGCGCAGCGTGATCTTTCCACGCTCCGTGAATTTGCAGGCATTGCTCAGCAGGTTGAAGAGCGTCTGCCGCACTTTGGTGACGTCGGCTTTCATGAGTCCGATGTCCGCCGGGCATTCGATCTTCAGTTCGTTGCCGTTCTTCGTCACCAGCGGCTGCACGGTGGCGGCGACTTCGCTCACCATTTTGGCGACTTCGAACTCCTCCAGATAGAGTGTCATCTTGCCGGCCTCCACCTTGGAGAGGTCGAGGATGTCGTTGATGAGGCCCAGCAGGTGTTTGCCCGCACCGTGGATCTTTTGGAGGTCGGGGATGAACCCATCCTGACCGAGATCCTGCGCCTCCTCCTGGAGCATTTCGCTGTAGCCGATGATGGCGTTCATGGGCGTGCGCAGTTCATGACTCATGTTCGCGAGGAACGTGCTCTTGGCCTTACTGGCTTCGTCCGCAGCATTACGAGCTTCTTCCAACTGCCGGTTCTTGGCTTCAAGTGTCTCGCGGGCAGCATGCTCCTGTGTGAGCATTTGTTCGCGCAGGCGCTCGGCTTCACGACGTTTGCGCACATACATGAGGCGCGCGATGAGAGCCCAGCCCAGCAGCCCGGCGACGCCGGCGCCGGCGGGCACCATAATGGCGGGGTTCGCCTGCCACGGGAGCACGACATTGAGCGCAGCGAAGGCGGGCGGCGAGTAGTTCAGGTCGCGGTCAATGTACTGCACGGCGAGCTTCCACGGTCCGGGCTGATCGAAGGATTTTTCCAACTGCGTCTCTGTGCCCGGCGGTCCCCAGTGTGCCGCGAGTTCGTCCGCGGTGCGCTCGCCCTGGAACAACTGCCAGCGGTACTGGCGCTTCTCGACCGGCGTGTAGAAATCCACGGCACCGATGGTGAACGTGGCGCGCTGGCCGGCGGTGACAGCGTATTCCTTTTCCGATACTGCCCCGCGGTCGGTCACTACCGTGAGCGACGGTGCGTGCGGCGTGAGCTTGAGGGCGCGGTAGCGCGAGACGCCCTTGTTGCGCAGCCCGATCCAGACCTCGCCTTCGCCGGCGGCGTGAATCTTGCGCACATGGTTCTCGGGCAGGCCGTCGTTTTCATCGAGTGTGATCCACGCGGTGCCGTCGGTGCGGAAGACTCCCTCGCCCGTGGCGACCCAGAGATGACCATTCGCATCGCGCTCGATGTCCTGACAAAAGAGGTTGCCGAGCCGGCCCGGTTCGCGCGGCCACGGCACGAATTTTTCGCCATCGAGAATGGCCGCGCCGGAGGCACTGAGGGCGATGAGCGATCCGCCCGGCAGCGCGAGCAATCCGGTCACGGTGGAGGACGGCAGGCCGTGCTTGCGCGTGAATTGGGTGTATTCCCCGCCGCGGTAGCGCCAGATGCCGTCGCCGCCGGCAAACCACAGCGTGTCGTCACTTCCGCGCACGGCGTGCCGCGTACCCGCCGCCTCGCCGGTCTCGCCGCGCGTGGGACGCGAGTCGCTCAGCCGCCAGACGCCGGCATCGGCGCCGACCCAGAGTTCGCCGGCCGCGTCGCGGACCATCGCGCTGATGCCGCCGGACTCCACGGCCTGAAAATGCGGCGCTTCACCCGGGGTCGCCGGCGGTTGGTAGCGCATGATGCTCGACTCCCAGTCACCGACAAAAAGCGATCCGTCGGTGTCCGCATAAAGCATGCTCGGGCGCGAGCCGGTCACTCCGTCTTCGCGCGTCATCTTGATGAGCCGCTGACCGTCGAAGCGCGAGAGCTTCACGGAGTTCGTGCCGGCGAGGAACCAGACGTTTCCGTCGCGCGTGGAAGTGATGTCCCGGATGGTGCCCGCATCCATGCCTTCGGCTTCACCATAGCTGGCCAGAGACGTGGTGTCGTAGTGCGAGACCCCGCGCGAAGTTCCCGTCCAGATGCCGCCGTGCGAGTCGCGGTAGATGCAGCGCGCGCCGGAATTGTCGCTGTCTCCCACGCCGTCGGCCATGCTGAAATTGACAAAGGCCTTGCCGTCGAAATGCGCCAGTCCCCGCTGACGCGGCGCGGCCTCCGTGCCGCCGGCCGCCAGCCATACGCCTTCATGTCCATCGCTGGCGGCGCCAAAAATGAAACCGTCCGGGAGTCCGTCGTTGATGCTCTGCACAGTCACCGCGGTTTCGCCTTCCGCCGCTTTTGGACTGAGCCGCGAAAGACGACTCGTGGAGCCGAACCACATCGCCCCGTCCGGCGATTCGGCGAAGGACCAGACGCCGCCGGGCAGGCCGTCCGCGGTGGTCAGGGAAGTGTACGTATTGCCTTCGATTTTCCCCGCGCCTGTCTCAGTCCCGATCCACAACGCGCCGGTCGCAGAGAAGTGCAGCGCCCAGATGCGGGACGCGGGCAAGGGCATCTCCTCACGGACCGTGGTCATCGTTTCAAAGTCCCAGTTCGCGACCAGGTTCGCCTCTTTTCCAGTCAGGCGGCGATTCATGGTCTCCCTGATTTCCGCTTCCGTGCGTGCTGCCTTCCAAACGCGCACCTCATCCACGGCTCCGCGCAACCACTGGCCAAACTCCGATTTCCCAAGGAACGCGTGCATGGCGCCTTCCGTGCCGAAAAAGGGACCGGCGTAGTTGTTGGATTCCAGCAGCGAGCCGTTGCGATAGAGCCGCATCCCGTCCCGGCCTGCGACCGCCGCGACGTGACACCACTCGTTGATTTGCACGGCGGCGGGAGCATGCAATTCGGACAACTTCGGCGGTCCCTGCACGACCATAAACAGGTCATCGTTGTTAAAGCCGCCGGAGACGTTGAGTTGCTTTTCTCTGGTTCCGAAGTCGAAAAAGCGCGAGGCACTGGCGAATTGATTCCACCGGACCCAGCCTTCGACCGTGATCTCGTCCACGCCGGCCAGAAGTTCCGGCGGCAGTTCCAATGCGGCGTCCGTCCCGTCGAGTTGCAGCGCATGATTGGGCGCGCCGGGGCTGGACGCGAAACCCGGAATCTCCGTCTCCGCGAGTATGGCCTTTCCGCGCATCCGGCCATGATGAGCGCCCGGTCCGGTGTCCGTGGTGACGGTCGTCTCCACGGGCCATGTGCTCACGAACGGCTTGCCGCCTGCGGTCAGTGTTTTCGGATCGCACCAGCAAAGTCCACCGTTGGTCCCCACCCAGAGCCGCCCGCCCGCGTCCCTCGCGAGCCGCGTGATATTCAGATCCGGCAGGCCGTGTTCCATGGTGAACGTTATCAGCTTTTTCGCCTGATCATTGAGATCAAAGCGGCACAGACCGGCGGAAGTGCCAAACCACATCACACCCGCCGGCGCCTCCGCGATGGCGCTGACCGCCGCTGCCGGCAGTACGACGCCATCGGGCAGTGCGGAAAACTTCTGTCCGTCGAAACGGGAGACGCCTTTCGCCGTGCCGAACCACAGCGCGCCGTCCGAGGCTTCGAAGATGTTGCTGCACAGCCCGCCCGACAGTCCGTCGAGATGGGAGTAATGCCGCCACCGGCCTGGCTTGAATGGGCTGATGCGGAAGTTGAGACCCGACTGCGGCTTGTCCGCCTCCACGGAGAGGATGCGGTCGTCCGACAGCGTGACGAATCCGCCCGGCACGTGTGCCCGCAGCCGGTAACGGCCCGGGCGGACTTGCAGAAACCGGAATTTACCCTTCGTATCCGTCATGACGGACACCGGCTCCAGTTTCGCAGGACGATGGAAGAAAACATCGGGCGGAATGACCTGCTTCCTGACCTCCGCGGACGACCACGAGAGCCGGCAGCCTTCGCGGCCGTTGCGGTTGTAGTATTCCAGCAACACTTCGTGATCGCCGGCGGTCAGCGTCGCGGCGCCGGACTTCTCGACGGACTCCATCGTTGAACTCGTCCCGGCGCCGCTTGAGGTGGAGGACACGACCTGCTTTCCATTGATCCAGAGGCGTCCGGCGTCGTTTGCTGACAGGAAGAAAGTGTAGTCCCCGGCGGCGGCGAGGCGGAGTTTGCCGGTCCAGCGCGCATAGAGCTTTCCAGCGAACGTCGAGTTGACGATGCTGTTGTTGGCCAGCGGGAAATTGATGACCCGCTCGTCGCGCGTCAGCCCGGGCTCGTCCGTCGCCGCCTCCGCCGGGAACTCGCTGATTTCCTCGCGCACATAAAATTCGGCGAGCAGCCCGGGGGATTCCTGAAGCGTTTCGTCGGTCACCGGCACCGCCTGCACGACGACCGTCGGCAGCGGGCTGTCATCGAGCGCCATGACGCGGCCGGAAAGCAGCGCGCCGTCGCGCAGGCGGATGTCGAGATGTTTGTGGCCCTTGTCGAGCATCACCTCCATCGGCGCGGATGACCATTCATCGGTGCGCGCCACGAGCCGCCACGGCTCTGCGCCCGCCGGCACCGCGATGCGAAACTGTCCGCCGACATCGGATTTCGTCTCCACACCCTCGCCGCCGCGCTCCATGCGCAGCGTCGTGTCGCGCAGCGCCCGGCCATCCTGATCGGTGACCGCGCCGGAGAGACTCGCCCACGGCGTCACCTGCTCCTCGCCGGCGGGAGTGGCGACCTCCCCGGCCGCCGCCTTGCCGTTGAGCTTGCCGTGAAATCCGTTGGGCGTCGCGTCGTTCCCCGGCTGGGCGGGATCATCGAAATTCCACAGCCCGGCGAGGCCATCTTCGCTGCCGCTGAGCCGGCGGAACATGTTGGCGCGAATCTCCTCCTCCGTGCGCTGCGTCACCCAGACCCGCACTTCATCCATCTGCCCCTGGAGGAGGGCGGAGTCCCTGGCTGACTGGCCCAGCAGATTCGCCTTCCCGCTGCTGACGAGCGAGAAGCTCTTTTGATCCGGCCTCGATCCCACCAGCGCGCCGTTAAGGTAGAACTTCATGCCGCCGTCGCCGGTGACGGCTGCGAAGTGCATCCACTCGGCGGGCTTCACGCTGGCGTCCAGTTCGATGCGCGTGCGATACGATCCGAGTTGCATCGTGAGTCCCGAAGGGTTGCGCTGATTGAGATAAATCTGACGATTCTCTTCGCCGAAATCGAAGATGCGGCGGCCAGCCTGAAAGCTGGTCAGCGACACCCAGCCCTCGATGGTCGCGGCATCGAGCGAATCGAAAATGTGCGCAGGCAGTTCCACGAATCCCGTGCTGCCGTCGAGTTGCAGCGCGCGATTGGCGGCGGGCGATGGTGGCGGTGCCGTCGCCGCCGGGAGCCGCAGCACGATGTCCTTCAGCGGCTCTGCCTCCGGCGAGACCGGATATTCCTTTCCATCCTCCAGCAGCACCGCGCCGGCGGGGCTGGCCGCGCGCACCTGCCATGAACCATCCGGCACCGCGCGAATGGCGAAGGCCCCCCGCGCATCGCTCAACACCTGCCCGGCGGTGACGCCGTCCTCCGCACGCACCAGTTCCACCCTGACACCGCGGCGCGGCGTGCCGTCCGGCCCGGTGACGGTGCCGGAGAAGCGCAGCGTGTCTCTCAACGTCAGGTCCAGCGTCTTCATCTCGCCGTTGAGGGTGATCTCCTCGCGCAGCGCACCGATGGTACCGAGCGTGGCTTTGAGTTGGAAAGGCCTGTCATTCGCGGCGAAGGCAATCACATAGCCGCCGTCGCTGGCGGACGTCGTTTCCACCGCGGTGGCCCCGTCCTGCTTCACTTCCAGCAGCACGCCGGCGAGCGGCCGGCCGCTCCGGTCGCGCACCGAGCCCGACAAAATCCCGCCGGGCAGCTCCATCGCCGTCACGCCCACGGTGCCCACCACACTCGCGTGATTCCCGCCCGGCGCAGCGTCGCGTCCCGGCATGGCGGCATCGCTGAAATTCCACAGTCCCGCCAGCCCGTCTTCCGTGCCCGTCATCAGCTTGAGCATATTCCCGCGAATCTCCTCCGCACTTCGCGCCGTCCTCCACAGTCGGAACTCCGCAATCTGACCGATGAAGCTGTTGTCCGGACTCACCGTGCAACTGCCAAGCGAGTGGCGGCCCGGCACGCCCGTCAGTCCGCCGGTGTATGCGAGGGTGCCCGCCAGCAGACCGTCCTGATAAAAGGTCGTCCCGTCCGGCGCGAACACCGCAGCGAGATGATGCCACCGCCCTATTGTCAGGGCACCTTTGCGTTTTACGCTGTCGCTCGTGGTGTTTCCCATATCCGCGGCCCACAATCCGAGGTCCGGCGTCTTCGCATCGCTCGCCACCTTGATGCGTTTGGCCGCATCGAATTCCCACACATGCGCATGCTCGTTGAACGTGTCCCAGCGCGCCCAGCACTCGACCGTCGCCGCGGGGAGATCCTGGAAAAGCGCGCGCGGCAGCGTGAGAAAATTGCCGCCGTTCTTGAGTTCGATGGCCTTCGTGAACGCGAGAGCCTTCACGCTCCCCGGCGTGCCTTCCGTGACAACTTCAGCGCCTGCACTGAGCACGCCGTGGTTGCCGCCGGGCGACGCATCGTTGCCGGGATTCGCGGCATCGTCGAAGTTCCAAAGCCCCGCCAGCCCCGGCTCCGCGCCGGTCAGATGTTTCGACAGGTTGTCGCGGATTTCCTCTTCGCTGCGGGCGGTGCTCCAGACGCGAATCTCATCCACCATTCCGCCGTAAGCTCCGTAGTTGGTGCCTGCGCCGTCTCCCGGTGCCGAAGGGTGAACGGTTTTTTCACTGCGCGGCCCCGTCGCCGCCAGCGTGCCGTTCAGATAAAGCGACGGCGTCTTGTCGCGATACACCACGGCCACATGGATCCAGTCTTTGATCGCGAGAGGCACTTCGATGACGAACGGGATGAAGTTGGCCGCATGTTCGACCACCGCGACGCTGTTGGTGCCGATGGTGAATCCTGCGCCCGCGTGGGGATCACCTCCCAGTTCCTTCGTTCCCTGGAGCGGAAACAAAACATAGCGCTGGCCGGTCATGCCCGGTTGGGTGCTGCGTCCGGCGGCCGGACGCTCGCGGCTGAGTTGCGGGCGCGCCCACAGTTCCATCGTGAACGTGTCGCTGATGTCCGTGAACTTCTTCGCCACGTTGAACCCGCCCTGCCTGCCGGTGAGCCGCAGCACCTGCTGCCCGGCGCGGCTCCACGCGGCCGGCAGCGCACCGTCCGCGACTTTGGCAGCGCCAAGCAACGTCCCATGATGTGCGTTCGGCGACGCATCGCGTCCGGGATTTGCCGGATCATCGAAATTCCACAAGCCCGCCAGCCCGGCCTCCGTGCCGCTGAGTCTCAGGTTCATGCTCTCCCGGATTTCCACTTCCGTGCGCGCGACTTTCCAGACCCGCACCTCGTCCATAGCCCCGTGCAACGGGCGGACACTCCCGGTGCTCCCCGGAGCGCCAGCGCCGAGGCGGTTTTCGCTGTTTCCCTTCAACAGCGAGAGGACGGCCCCCGCTATGGTATCGGAAAGGGTGCCGTTCAAATAAAGCCGCATCTCCTTCGCGTCCATCACCACGGCGATGTGAATCCACTCGTCAATTGTCAGGGCGGAAGGAGCGAATGCGTTCATCGAGCGATACCCGCCCGGTGAGTTGTCCCTCCCGAGGTCGAGGGTGCTCCGGAGGTTGTTGGTCGCATTCTGATTCTGGACGCAGAACCGATAGTCTCCTTCCCCAAAACTAAAGAAGCGGGAGTGTTCACGGAACTCGTCCCAGCGCACCCAGCCCTCGACCGTCACTTCTTCGAGGCCTCGAATAATGTCCGGCGGCAACTGCACGAAGCTCGTCTCCGTACCATCCAGCTCGAGGACACGGTTCCCGCCCGCCAGAGCGGAGACGGGAGACGCCGGCAGTTTGAACTCGACAGCCGCCGGCACGACGCCCCATTTCACTTCCACCGCCTTGCCGTCGTCACAAAACACAGGACCCGACGGCAGCATCGCGCGCAGTTGATAGCTCCCGTGCGCCTGCGCACCGAAATTGAACGCGCCGCTGGCAGTGGTCGTGCGATCCGGCGGCGTGCCGGTGGCGCCCGCGGCGACCAGTTCCACCTTGATGCCGCTCGCCGGCTTCCCGTCCGCCGCCAGCAGGCGTCCCCTGAGGGGCGCAGGCTTCATTTCAAGATTCACCTCGCGTTCCTCGCCGGGTTTGAGGACCACTCCCTCCACTGCGGCCGCATCGTCGCCCGAGATGAGGCGCACCACGAGTGCCTCCTGCGCGGTGACGACGTTCACCAAATATCCCCCCTCCGCGCCGACCGCCCCCGATCCGAGTCGTCGTGTGCCTGACCAAATCTCCGCGTAACGCAATCCGGTCCCTCCCGCCTTCAGTCCGGCCACTTTGCCTGACACCTTCGCCAGTTCCACTTTTCGCACTTCGCCCGCGGCCGGCAGCGCCTCCGTGACGAACTCCGGCGTGCCCGACGGCTTTCCGTGATGTTTCCCCGCCGTGAGATCCTGCGCCGTGCCGTCATTGAAGTTCCAATAACCCGCCAGCCCGCTCTCCGTCCCGGCGAACGTCTTGAACATGCCGTCGCGAATCTGCTCCGCCGTGCGCTCGTGGTCCCACACCCGCATCTCGTCGATGGCACCGCGAAACGTTGCGGTCGTCGCACTGGCATTGCTCTTGCCGAGGTGATTGTGCGTGCCTTTAAGTCGCGAGAGACTGCCGGTGTAGGCATTCGTCCCCACCAGCGTGCCGTTGAAATACAGCTTCGATCCACCCGGTCCGCTGACCGTCGCGATGTGACACCACTCGCCCGTCTTCAAGATGCCCGCGACTTCCACACGGTGCCTTTCGCCACCCGCCCCGGCGATGAGAAAATTCATCTGCTCACCCTCGCAGCGCACATACATCTCCAGCCCCCGGTCACCGAAATCGAAGAAGCGCCGCTGATTGGAAGTGCTGTCCCACTTCACCCAGCCCTCGACCGTCGCCTGCTTCAGTGAGTCGAAGATATTCGCCGGCAGTTCAATGTAGCTGCTGTTGCCGTTGAGTTTGAGAACCTGGTTGGCAGGCGCGGTAGCGGAGTCAGCCTGCGCCAGCGCCAATGTGGTCGGCCCGGGCAGCAGGGTGGCGCACCACATCGTCCGGATAATCCGGAGGCGGCACACGGCGGAAAAAATTAGACGGCGGGCATTCATGGCTGGGTGTTCGTTAAGTCGCTGAACCGGGTACCTGGACATTGAAACTGGCACCGTGGCCGGGTTCGCTTTCGCACCAGACGCGGCCGTGCATGGCCTCCACCATGCGCTTCACGATGGAGAGGCCGAGGCCGGTGGCGTGTTCCCCGCCGGTGGGCTTGGCGCTGAGGCGCGCGAATTTGCCGAAGAGTTTTTTCTGATCCTCCGCGCTGAGGCCCGGGCCCTCGTCTTTCACCTCGCAGCGCACGCCGCCCGGCTCCGGTTTCAGACTCACCCAAATGTTCTTCTCCGGGGGCGAATACTTGACGGCGTTGGAGATGAGGTTCTCCAGCACCTGAATCATGATCGCCGGATCAACCATCGCGGTTACAGCGCCAGCCGGGTTCTCAAGGTGAATCGTTTGCTGCTTGGCTGTCGCACGGGGCCGCTGGGTTTCTGTGACTGAGGCGAGCAGAGAGGCGAGATCGCTCGCAACCAGATTCACCTGCATCTCTCCGCGCTCGATGCGGTTTGCATCCAGAAGATTCTGCACCATCTCCGCCATGCGGCTGGCTGCGTCGAGAATTTTGCGGCCATGCTCCTCAAGGTCGCGGTGTTGCAGTTCCTCCGCATCCTCGATCACCATCTCGGCATAGCCTTTGATGGCGGACAGCGGGTTCCTCAGGTCATGCGCGGCGATGCCCATGAATTCGTTCTTCTCGTCGTTCATTTCGCGCAGGCGCTCGCGGGCCAGTTTCAATTCCAGGTGCGTGCGGACGCGGGCCAGCAGTTCCGCGCCGTTGAACGGCTTGGTCACGTAATCGACCGCGCCGGCCTCGAAGCCTTTCACGAGATGGTCCATCTCGTTGCTGGCGGTTAGGAAAATGACGGGAATCTCCCGGGTGGCTGCATCCGCCTTGAGCCGGCGGCAGACTTCCAGTCCGTCCATTTCCGGCATCATGAGATCGAGAAGGATCAGATCGGGCAGCCGTGCCTGCACGCGGTCCAGCGCCTGCGCGCCGCTGCCCGCGGGCATCACGTCGAGGCCTTGATTCCGCAGCATCGTGCCGACCACCTGGAGGTTTTGCACAACATCATCCACGACGAGGATGCGGGGTTTGACAGGATGATTCGCCAGCAGTGAAGGGGTGCTCATGGGTTGCTGTCAGTGTTGGAATTGAGGCGCGCGGTGACCTCCGGGAATCGCTGCAGGGTCTTCGGCAGTTGGACCAAATCGAACTCCTGCACCTGCCGGTCGAGGCTTTCGGCATATTCGCGGAGCGCGGGCCACTCGCCGGATTCGGCGTGGGTTTTGAGCTGGCGGGCGAACTGCTCGACTTCATCCATCGCCAGCGTCCGGCACAGCTCCGGCCAGGAGGATTGCTGCAATTCGCGAATCTGTGCGAGCAGTTGCGGACGCTTTGCCAATGCTGCGGCGGAAGCCGGCGCTGCGGGCACGACGGTTTCGGGAGTTGTCACCGCCGCGGCCGCAGTCGCTCCGACGACACCGGCGGGTTTCAGGAAGTGTTTCAACTCCGCGATGAGTTCGGCGCGATTGAACGGCTTGCGGATGAACCCGTCGCAGATCTTCCGGGCGCGGGTCTCCTCTTCGCGGAACGACGAAGCCGTCACCGCGATGACCGGCACCTGCCGCAGCGATTCGTTTTCCTTGATGCGGCGCGTGGCTTCGTAGCCGTCCATCTCCGGCATCCGCATGTCCATCAGGATCACGTCGGGCCGGTGGCGTTCCGCCTGCTCGACCGCTTCGCGCCCGTTGGTGGCGGTGATCAGCCGGTGCCCGGTGCCGTCGAAATACCCGGTTAGCAAATCCCGGTTCAGCGCCACGTCGTCCGCGACCAGAATGGTGGCCGGCAGGAATTGCGCGAGGTCGTCCCGGCTGCCGGACACGACGGCATCCGCTTCGGCCATCGCCGTGATGGCCACGCCGGGAAAGGTGAGGCGGAAGGTGCTGCCGCGGCCCTGCTCGCTCTCCACGGCGATGACGCCGCCCATCATTTCCGTGAGGCGTTTGGTAATCGTCAGGCCGAGGCCGGTGCCGCCGAATTTCCGCGTGCTCTGGCCGGCCACCTGCGAGAACGCGCCGAAGATGCCTTCCAGTTGATCCTGCGGAATCCCGATCCCGGTGTCCTCGATTTCCAGCACGAGGTTCACGCGCGTTTCGTCCGGCTCCATGTCTGACGGCACTCCCTCTTCCGGCGTCCCGGCGTATTCCGTATGAACCCGGATTTTGACATGGCCGTTTTCGGTGAACTTGATGGCATTGCCTACCACGTTGAAGAGCAACTGGCGCAGCCGCACTTCATCCATCATCAGCCCGCGCGGCAGTCCAGGGTCGATCTCTGTGAGCAACTCCAGGCCCTTCTCTCCGGCTTTGATCGCGAAGAGTTTCTGCAGTTCATCCACCACCCGGGCCACCGACACCGGCTCGCTGTGAATGTCCATCTTGCCGGCTTCGATCTTCGACAGGTCGAGAATGTCGTTGATCAGAGCCAGCAGCGTCCGCCCGCTGGAGGAAATGGCGTCGAGGTAGGTGCGGTCCTTCGACGCGGCCATCTGCGCGCGAAGCAGTTCAGAGAATCCGAGGATGGCATTCATCGGGGTGCGAATCTCGTGGCTCATGTTCGCAAGGAACTCACTCTTCGCGGCATTGGCTCTGTCGGCGGCCGATTTGGATTCAGCCAGTTCTGTATTCTTGGCTTCCAGTGCGACGCGGGCTTTGTGTTCCTGTTGGAACATCCGCTCCCGCAGCCGGGAGGCTTCGCGGCGCTGGCTTAGAAAGCGGAGGCCGAAAAATCCGGTCAGGCCCAGCAGCAGGCCCCCGCCTCCGAAGACGGGAATGGCAAGGGCCGCGTTCAGAAACCACGGCGGCAGCAGCCGGATCGTGGTTAGGGCCGGCTCTGAGTAGTTCAAGTCCCGGTCAATGAAGCGCAGGGCGAGGGTGTAGTCGCCGGGTTCGCTGGAGCCGGTGCTCCACTCGAACTGTGTGGACTTCGCCGGTTTGGTCCAGCCGTCGTTCGAGACGAGGGCTTTTCCGTCAGGGACGCCGGGGAAGAGTTTCCACGTGAAGAGCCTGTTGGCCGGGCGGTTCTTGAAGTCGGCCACCGCGAACTTGAAGTTGACGAGGCTCCCGCGCGTAAGGGGCGGCACCGCGGCACCGCTGGCGTAGGCCTTGTCGGTCTGCACGCTGATGGCTGGTTTGGCGGCGGTTAGGCGTGCGGGGCTGTATTTGGTGAGACCAAGGCTGTTGGCGATCCACGTGTTGCCTTGAGCGTCCTCCTGTATGGCAGCCCATGCGCCCCTGGTGGAGCCCCTGTCTTCCAACAGAGTGGACCATGTGACCCCGTCGAAACGTGCGATGCCGCCGCTGGTCGTATCGAACCAGTGGACTCCGCGCGAGTCCCGGAAGATGGCCTTCACGTTGTTGTCAGGAAGCCGGTCCCGGGACCTTGTGATCGCCTCGAAGCGCTGGCCGTCATAGCGTATGACGCCGGCATCCCTGGTGCCGAACCAGAGCGTGCCGTCAGGATCCAGGAACATGCAGTTCATGTCATCGCTTGGGAGCCCGTTCGCGGCGTTGAAGATTTTGATCTCACGACCGAGGAAGTGCGCCGGCGGGGCCGTGCTATTAGGAACAGGCTCTGACTCTTTGGGGGCCAGGATCGTAGAACCGTCGAAGCGCACAATTCCTTTGTCCCATGTGGGAGCCCAGATGCGGCCTGACCGATCCCGCATCACGTCCACGAACATGTTGGTGGGCCCTCCCTGCTCCGGTGCGAAGGAGACCGGCTGTGCTCCCGGCTTGGGAAAGTAGAGCACGCCGGCAAACCATGTCGAAACCCAAGTCCCGCCGTCCGACTCTTTGAAACCGCCGGACGGCCCCTGGCCGAAGGCGCCGGACGGAAGCGATGTCCGCTCAGGGCGGGACCCCGGTTTGATGCGGCTGAGACTCCCGCGAGCGCTGCCACCACCAGTGACCTCCTGCTCGTTGGCCCCGATCCAGAGGGTGCCATCCTCGTCCCGATTGAGCGCAGTGACGAAATCGCCGCCGAGCCCGTCACGAGTAGTGAACGGGACGAAGTGGGTGCCGTCAAAACGGACCACACCGGCACCGCCGGTTCCCAGCCACATCGTCCCGGACGGTTCGATCAACATCCTGGTCAGCCAGTCGGACCCCATGCCCTCGGCCGCGCCGTAGCGGGTGAACGTCCGGTCATCGAAGCGTCCGAGCCCCCGGCCGGCCGTTGCCACCCACAGCGCTCCCGCACGGTCACGGTGGATGTGAGTGATGCGATGGTTCGGAAGGCCATCGGCGACCGTGAAGTGGACGAATGATTTGCCATCATAGCGGGTCAGAGGCGCGTTCCCGTCCGATCCATAGCCGAACCAGAGCGTCCCGTCGGCGTCGCAGTGGATGGTCCGCACGCTCGCAGCGGCAAGGCCGTTCGTCGGGGTGAGCGTGGAGAACGTGCCGCCTTCAAAACGGGAAACGCCGTCACTGCATCCAATCCACAGGGCGCCCGCTGGATCGCTCGCGATGGCGTAGGCGCTCGTTCCCCGGAATCCTTCCTTTTTGGTGAACTGAGTGAACTCCGCTCCCTCGGCGCGCCACAGTCCGGAGCCGGAAGCGCCGATCCATAAGACCCCTTTCGCGTCGCGATGCAGCGCGTGGATTCGCTTCTCCGAGAACTCCTGATCCGGCGCCCATTTCACAAGATCATTGCCGCGCCGGACGAAGACGCCGGTGTCGGTGCCAAACCAGAGCGTCCCATCGGCATCCTCCCACAGGCAGCGGAAGGTGAGGCCGGTCAGTCCGGCGGACTCACCCGCTTGGGAGAATCGTTCACCGTCATAACGGAGCAGGCCTTTATCGGTGCAGAACCAGAGATTCCCGGCTCGATCGCGCTGCAGGGCGTGGACGGCATTGGCCTGCAACAAGGGTTCTTCATTGAAAAAGAGCGAAGTGGCCCCGTCAAAACGGCACAGGCCGGAGCGGGTGCCGAGCCAGAGTGCGCCGTCGGTGTCTTCGAAAATCTGCTCGATATAGTCGGCCGCCAAATCATGGGAGTAGGAAGTGAACGACTGCCACTGGCCCTGCTTGAAGCGGCCTATGCTCAATTCCAGCTTGGACAGCCGGGTGCGCTCCGCCGCGGGAAGGGTGGTGTCCGCGTGCAGCACGCGCCCGCCATTGAGCAGCATCCGCCCGCCGGGAATGTGCGCCCGCAACTGGTAGTGGCCGGATCGCACATTGGAGAAGGTGAACTTGCCCGCGTCGTCCGTCAGCAGCCTTTCCATCACTTTGTCCGCCGCGTCCGGTGCCGGGCGCAGTTCCGCCAGGGTCCAGTCGAGTTGCTGGCGGGCTTCCGGGCCGGGCTGAAAATGCTTCCGGTGGGCGAACAAATTTCCGGTGGTCGCATAGAGGTCGCACGGTTCGCCGGGTGTGAGAGTGAACGCATACGTGCCCGCCGCATCAGCCAGAATCCTTCGCTGCTCCTGGCCCGGCTGATCAATTTCGATGGCGGCCAATTCCACCGGGCTGCCGCCGGGACCGGTGATTTTTCCGAAGACGACCACCGGCAGGACTACGGGAGCCACGGTGGCCCCGCCGAGTAGTTTGCCGTGATTCGCGCGGGATGAGGAATCCCGCATCGGATTGGACGGATCATCGAAATTCCACAGTCCCACCAGATCGGGTTCGTTGCCGGCGAGCTTCCGGCTCATGTTCGCCTGGATTTCCTCCGCCGTGCGGGCCGTTTTCCAAATGCGGACCTCATCCATTTGCCCCTGCGTATCCCGGATGCCGGTCCAGTTGTTTCTGCCGAGGTAGTTGTGTTCACCCTGCTGCGCCGCGTTGAACGGTTTGGTGAATGGCGCACTGCCTATCAAATTGCCATTGAGGTAGAGCCGCGGCCCTTCGCTGGAGTAAACTGCGGCAAGGTGACACCATTCATTGGCGCGCACTCCTTGCTGCACGACCACCGAGCCGCTTAGATCCCTGTTGGACCCAACCTCGAATCGCAACCCGGGACCCGATCCGTTCAGCGTGACGTGGACCGCCTCCCACGCTTTTCCAAAATCAAAAAAGCGCGAGTCGTTGCTGAAGGCCTCCCACTTGACCCAACCTTCGATGGTCACCACTTCCAGATCATTGAAGGCACCCCCGGGCAATTCGGCACAACTGTTATTTCCGTCGAGGGAGAGCACCTGGTTTGCGGTCGCCGGCGGCGGGGCCGGACTCGGAACCGCGGCCGGGGCCGTCGCTTCGACCTGCACCAGTTCCACCACTACGCCTGTCAGTGGAGTTTTCCCGTCGAGTGCCATGAGGCTGCCGCCAATGTCGAGCGTGGGCTGGAGCACAAGGTCCAGCTTCCTGACTTCTCCCGCCGCCAGCCGCAGGCCGGTCTCCCATGCCCCGCCCTGAGCGGTCGTGACGCGGACATCGAAGTCTGCATCGCCGGAATAAACGGCCATGGCGTAGAAGTCCGACGCGGATCCTGAACCGGGGACGTAAGTCCGGTGGGTGGTTGTTTCGCCCCCTCTCACGATCTTTACATCGGTATTGGCGGCTGCCTGGCCCGGCGGGAACACCACGCTCCCTGACAAAATTCCGGGATGATCGAGAGTGGCGGGTGCCGGCAACTCCGCCGCGGCCAGCTTCGCAGATCCCGTCAGCGTGCCGTGATGCGCGCCAGCCGACGCATCTTTTCCTGGCTGGGCCGGGTCATCAAAATTCCACAGCCCGGCCAGCCCTGGCTCGGTCCCCTTGAGCCGGACGGCCATGTTCTCCTGAATCTGTTCCTCCGTGCGCACCACATTCCAGACGCGGAACTCATCCATCTGCCCGTGAAAGCCCGTAGCTTCACCCGGTTTGGCTTCATTTCTCATCCCGATCCGGCAGAGCCAGTTGTTGGCCGCGCCGGCGAAACTGCCTTCGTAGGGGTTGGTGAGGATCAGCCGGCCATTGAAATAAAGCTTCATGCCGCCGGCCCCGCTGACGCAGGCGACGTGACACCATCGGTCGGCTGGCCACAGGTCTCCGATTTCAATGCGGTGCCGGGTATTTTGAGAGTCCGCCAACAAATACTTGAGCCTCGGATCCCGTCCCTGGTGGGAGAGATACATCTGCCTGCCGCCAATCCCAAAATCGAAGACCCGCGAGTCAGTCACGAAGCTCTCGAACTTGACCCATGCCTCCACCGTGGCTGCGGGGAGTGCATCGAAAATCCCGGCCGGCAGTTCGACGAAGCTCCCTTTGCCATCCAGCTCCAGCACGCTGTTCGACGGCGGCGCCTGGGCACGGAGCCCGGAGGACAACAGAGGGGACAGCAGGAGCAGTAGAATTCGGTATTTCATATCGTTAGGAATTAGAGTCCCGGCACCGGCGGTGCGGCCGGGAATTGCACCATGAAGGTCGCGCCCCGCCCGGGCTCGCTCTCGCACCACACGGTGCCGTTCATGGCCTCGACCATCCGTTTGACGATCGACAGGCCGAGACCGGTCGAGTGTTCGCCGCCGGTGGGTTTGGCGCTGAGGCGGGCGAATTTGCCAAAGAGTTTTTTCTGGTCTTCGATGCTCAGGCCCGGGCCTTCGTCCTCAATGGCGCAGCGGACGGAGCCTGGTTCCGCCGAAATCCGCACCCGGATGTTTTTCCCCGCCGGGGAGTACTTCACGGCGTTGGAGATGAGGTTTTCCATCACCTGCATCATCACCTGCGGATCCGCCGGCACAGTCGCCGGCGCGCCGGTATCCTCAAAGTGAATGGTCTGCTGCTTCGCAGCCGCACGCGGAAGATAGTTCTCCACCACGCTTCGCACGAGCGGCGTCAACTCCGTCGGCGCCATATTCAACTGCATCTCGCCGCGCTCGATCCGGTTGGCATCGAGAAGCTGCTGGACCATGTCCGTCATGCGCCGCGCCGTCTCGCGAATGCGGCCGGCGCAGTCCGCGACTTCCCCCTGCGGCGCTTCGGTTTCCTCCAGAATGATTTCCGCGTAGCCCTGAATGGCGCCGAGCGGGTTCTTGAGGTCGTGGGCCACGATCCCCATGAATTCGTTCTTCTCGTCATTCATCTCGCGCAGCCGCGCTCTCGCGTGCTGCAGTTCCAGATGCGTGCGCACGCGCGCCAGCAACTCCGGTGCATTGAACGGCTTGGTGACGTAATCGACGGCGCCGACAGAAAATCCGCTGACGAGATGTTCCATCTCGTTGCTGGCGGTTAGGAAAATGACGGGAATCTGCCGGGTCGCGGGATCGTCCTTCAGTCTCCGGCAGACCTCCAGTCCGTCCATCTCCGGCATCATGAGATCGAGCAGGATCAGGTCGGGCGGCTGCGCCGCGGCGCGCTCGAGTGCCTGGGCGCCGCTGGTGGCCGGCATCACGTGGTAGCCTTCGTTGCGCAGCATCGTGCCCACGACCTGGAGATTCCGGGTGATGTCGTCCACCACCAGAATGCGGGATTTGGGAAGAGGCGGAGAGAAGTCAGTGCTCATGCGTTTTCAGTCAGGGGGTTGAGGACCGGTTCACAGACGGACGGGAACTGGTGGAGAGCCTTGACCAGTTGGTCCACGTCGAAGGCTTCGACATCGCGGGTCAGACGGCCGGCGTAGGCTAGAAGATCCGGGAACTCCCCGTCCGTCGCGAGTGTGTGGAGACGCCCGGTGAATTCCTCGATCTCCGCCATATCCATCGTGCGGGACAGGCGCGGCCAGACGGATTCCAGTTCCTGCCGCAGTTTGGCGATGATCGCCGGCCGGCGCGTCAGTGCGGCAGCGGAAACCGGAGCCGGTGGCGCGGCGTCTGTTTCCGCTGGTGTTGCAGCGGCGCGGGACGTCGGTTCGCTGACCGTGGCCGGCCGCAGGAAGCGTTTCAGCTCCGCGATCAGCTCGGCGCGGTTGAACGGCTTGCGGATGAATCCATCACAAACTTTCCGCGCCCGCGCCTCCTCATCGCGGAACGACGAGGCGGTGACGGCGATCACCGGAGTTTGTTGAAGACCCGCGGTTTCCCTGATCCGGCGGGTGGCTTCGTAGCCGTCCATTTCCGGCATGCGCATATCCATCAGCACGACGTCCGGACGGTGCTGTTCCGCCAGTTCGACCGCTTCCCGTCCGTTCGTGGCCAGGATCACTGTGTGGCCCGTGCCTTCGAAATAACCGCTGAGCAGCGCCCGGTTCAGCGCCACATCATCCGCCACCAGAATCGTCACCGGGGCAAACTGCGTGAAATCGCCGTCGCCTCCCGTCTCCACCGCGTCCCCCTCAGACAATTCCGTGATGGTCACGTTGGGGAACGTGAAGCGGAACGTGCTGCCGCGGCCCGGCTCGCTCTCCACACTGATGAGGCCGCCCATCATTTCCGTGAGGCGTTTGGTAATCGTCAGGCCGAGGCCGGTGCCGCCGAACTTCCGCGTGCTCTGGCCGGCCACCTGCGAGAACGCGCCGAAAATTGATTCGATCTGCTCCTTCGGAATGCCGATGCCGGTGTCCTCGATTTCGAGGATCAAGTTCACGCGCGATGAAATATCTTTGCAACAATTACAAACAAGAGCAATTAAACTTAATAAGCCTTTGAATTACAATTTCAGTCAAAATAAATCTTTGCGTCTTTGCGCCTTTGCGAGCATTTTTAAAAGTATCAAAGTAGTACTGTAAGTTGAAATTACATCCTAAAAATGAAACGCGAACAATTCACAAACTACCTACTCCATCCCGAGCAACTTAACGGAGAAAGCGCTCATGCTTTAAGTAGTATTTTGAAAGAGTTTCCTTATTTTCAAAGCGCCCAGTTGCTCTATCTAAAAAACCTGCACAACGAAAAAAGTATTCATTACCAAAGCCAATTAAAAATTGCTGCAGCTTATGCTGCCAGTCGTAAGTCGCTCTATTTTCTTATCAATGGGGAGCCAAATAAGCAGGAAAGCAAAGTTGAAACCAAAGAGATTATCCTTGTAAAGGATACAGAAGTATTAGAAACACTTGAAGTTCAAGCTGAAAAAGAGGCAGTTATTCCTACTCGGGTTCCATTATCGATTCCAACTTCAAATTTTATTGTGGAAGAGGAGCACACAATTAGCGTTGAAGAAGCGC
>JANNVM010000194.1:0-8667 GCA_031414455.1 Verrucomicrobiota bacterium | reverse complement strand
CCGGAGTGGTGGTGATGAGATCTTCGGTGAACGTGTTCGCCGTATTCGTCTGCCCGAACATTCCCAGCGCGCCCTCCGCGTCCCACATGCTGAAGCGCCACAGGGCACCGGGCGCGCGCTCGTGAACAAAGACGTAGTTGTTGCCCGGCCAGTCCTTCGTCGCGCCCCATGCATTGACGATATAATAGTCAGCCGCGTTCACCGGATCCCACAGTGCCGTGCCGCCCTGGTAGTTTGCCAGAGCGGTGAAGTCCGTGTTCCGGAAGTAATTGTACATCGTGTTGAAGTAGGATGCGTCACCACTCTCCCACTCACCGATGTAATGCACGTCCCATTCGTTAGTGGAGTCATAGAACTCCTGAAGAAACGTGTCGCGCGGGCGTTCCGTGGGATTGAAGTAGCTCGCGAGTTTTCCGTTCAGGAAGACGGTGGAGAAGAAGCCGAGCGGCGACGGGTGATTGCCCATGCTGCGATAGGTGCGGCGCATCCACTCGTCCACGATGAAGGGATTGTAGGCATCGTTCTTGCCGGCCCGCAGGCGGAGGGTGTCCCACTCATTGAGGTGCGACCCGGGAATGAACCCGTCCTCCTGGAGCCGGGCCGTCCCGAGGTCGCGGCGGAAGTAGAGATTGAATTGAGGTTTCGTCGTCCAGCCGGCATTCCAGTTGGCGGTTGCCTGATCGGCGAGGAGATATTTGGACCGGCTCCACGGACTGCCGGCGAAGCGAATGCCCAGCCCGGTGCGGAGTTGCAGGGAATTGTCGGGGCGGACGACTTCCATCACCGCGGGGCGCTCAAAGGTTTCGCCGCGCATGAGGCAGAAATTGTAATCCGTGCCCGGGTTGCCAGGAACCCAGTCACCGGCGGGCCATGAACCGCCGGCAATTGAAAAGATGCCATTCGGTTTAAAGAACGTGCGTTCCGCCTGACCGGTCAGGAAAACAGCAGGGCAACTGCGCACGCCGGCGCTGTAATTGAGGGCATAATTTCGCGTCATCACGTCCGACGGCACCATGCCGGGAGCAAATGTCCGGGCTCTGACACAAGTGCCGGTGGGGATGGTGATTGATGCTGTAACACCGTCCGGCGGCGAAAGGAAGTTCCCCGGGATAACGGTGATTGCGGGAAAGCCCGGACCGGTCCAGCCGACGGCGAGATTGTCTCCGCCGCCGCCTTCGCTTTGCAGCGCCTCAATATAGTAACGCTGTCCGGCGACGAGATTCTGCGGCGCGGACCTCTGGCTGGGCAGCTTCGTCCATTCGCGAACCGCGGCCCAGTTGCTTTGGATGTAAGCGATGCGCTGCTTGCCGGCGGGCGTGGCATTCTGGCTGAGCCAGAGTTCACCGTCGTCATCGGTGGCGAGGTAAAAAGTATAGCTGCCCGTTTGCGTCACCTGGAGAATGCCGCGGACCCGCTGGCTGTAGTTTTCGGCAACATGGGACGGGGACTCATACTGCATGATGGCACTGGTGGACGTCGGGGTGGTGCCCACGGGGATGCTTGCCGGCGGCACGAACACACCGGCGGCGAACTGCCAGACTTCCCGCAAAATGTAGCCAAGGCCCGGACCGCTGCTGATCGGCGGTGTGGGATCGAGAGGACCGGTGTAGAGTACACTGGACTCCGTGGGCTCCGAGCCGTCGAGGGTATAGCGAATCGTCGCGCCGGGAGTGGTCGTGTTCAGTGCCACCACGAAAGGTGACGGGTGAAATCCGGTTTCCTTGTCGGCATTCGGCTTGTCCGCGACGGCGGTGAACACGCCGCCGGCATTCGCGGCACCGGGCGTCGCGGTGTCAAAGAAACGCATCATACCGGTGGCCAGGTCCATGCCCCAGGTGTGAAAAAAATCCTGATCGGGAACCTGAGTTAGTTCATGGATGAGTGTAGCGGAGGCGTTGCGCAGCCGGATGGCCTCGCCGTCCTGATCAAGGGTGAAGTTTGTGTGCCGCAGGCCGGCTGCCGGCTTGAGATCGCGACCACTGCACGCCACGGCAAGATAGCCGTTAGCCGGGAGGACGGTGCCGGCAGGGAACGTCCACAGCATGGGGAAATCCGCGTCGTCGCTGAGCGCCCAGCCATTCAGATCAACGGGAACCGCCGTGGTATTGCGCAATTCCACCCAGTCGAAGAACTGTGGCCCCGACGAAGCCGTCGCCGGCGGCATGGTGGCGAATTCTGCGGAAGGAATGAAGTAGCGCCAGAGTGAGTCTTTGGTCACAAAGGTGAGCGGCACCGCGCCGGCGGCGGAGAATCTCACGTCGAGCATGAGGTCGCTGCTTCCGGTGCTGCTGTTATGCAACTGACCGGCGATGACATTGGTGCCCACCCGCAGACGGCTCTTATCAACGGAGATGGTCTGGAGGATGCCCGGCTGGGGATTGCCAAAGAATCCGCCGTCCGTGCTCGCTCCGTGACCGGTGGCCGCCTGATTCCATGCCACCAGAGTGCCGGGCGCACCCGGAAGGCTGGAGCGCGAGATTTCGTTGCCGTTGAGAAAAAGCACATAGCCGTCATCCCAGTCCACCGTGAGGCTCAACGAGGTGATGCCGTCGTATTCCGCCTGCGTTAGTTCGAACGTGCGGCGCATGAAGACCGCGATCCGCGTGTTGAGCATGGAAATCAGATTCGTGCTGCACTGACTGCCCGCTACATTCGCGGCGCGGTAGTAGTCCGTGGCGCTGTCGAAACCCAGTGCGCCCGGTGCCTCCGTCCACGAGGCGGCCGCCGGATAGCTGACGCGGGTCCAGTCGGGGCCGGGAACGACGGGGGCTGAGATGTCCATCGGATCAAGCAGACCGCCGGACGGCTCGTGGACGCCGACGAAGTAGTTCCACACCGCAGTATTGGGGACGAGAACCTCCGGCAGCGCTCCCCCGATCTGCAGGGTCACGTCGCACTTGAACCTGCCGCCGCCGGGCGCGGTGGCGGGAACATCCGCGGTGCCCTCGGCGAGAGCATTGTTTTGCACCTGAATCGCGATGGTGTTCGTGCCCTCTACAAAAACCGTACTCGCTGCGCCCGGCGTGATCGTTTCCACCGTACCCGCATCGTGGCGGTTGAATGCCGGCTGGTCGTGATAAACAAACGCGCCGGCCGCACCCGCATTGCGCCGCGCCCGCTCCACACCGTTGATGTAAACCACCATACCGTCGTCGTAGTTTGCCAGCAGTTCCACCGCCTCCGCGGACGCCGCCTGCGCCGCTGTGAGTGTAATCTCCTTCCTCAGGTAGAGCGACATCGCACGTCCCGTCATTTGCCCCGACAGCATGGTGCTTTCGCCACCATAGCCAAATCCGAAGGGCCCGGCGCCTGAAGTGGCGAACCCCGCCGGCAGCGGCCCCGGATCGCACCACCGCGCTCCCAGCGGGCCCAGCCTCGCGCCTGCGCCCGCGGGAAACTGGAGCACGCGATCCGACTGCGTGGCGGAAATTTCATTGATGACAACAGACTGAGCGGCCGCTGTGCAAAGCGTGAGGCCCAGCGCGAGGAGGGGGCGCGGGATGAACATGGTGGGGAGGAACGTGCCGGGAGCATACCGGCGCTTGCGTGCCAGCGTCGAGGGAAAGTTCTCACGTGGCGGAGTGCGCTTGCGAAAGTGGGCACTGTCCGCTTCGTGGCACTTCCATGACCGACCTGAATCCCAGTCCGCATCCGCCCGTTACTGAGGCCGGGTGGAATCTTGCGCTGCTCCGCCAGCTCGACTGGAAGCGGATGCAGGAACTGGTGGTGCTGCTGCTGCACCGCGCGGGACTCGCCGGGGAAATCGCATGGATCCGGCCCGACGGCGGCGTTGCGCTTACCGTCACGCATCCGGCAAAAGGCGGGCGCATGGATGCGCTTGTGCAGTGTCCGCCGTGGGCGGTGCTCAATGTGGATTCTCCGGCGCTCAATGACCTCTACAATTCCGTCCTCGAGCACGGTGCGTCGCGGGGCATTTTCATCACCGCCGGCGAATTCAGTGAGGATGCGCGGGCCTTTGTGCGCATCCGTCCGCTCGAAATCATTGACGGTCACGGCCTGCTGCGCACCATCCTGAGAATGCCGGAGGACGAGCAGGCCTATCACCTGAAAATGATCACGGTCGGTCCCTATACCGTCCCGGCTTGTCCCGCGTGCATGAGGAAACTGGAACTGCGGGATGACTCGGAGCAGGATCCCGGCGCACAAAGCAAAGACCTGACCTTTCGTGACCGGCAAACCGTGGGCACCGAAATTTCGTGCCGCACACTAACGGTGAATCCGGGCGCGGAGGTGCAATTCATGCGCGCCGTGCGGGCGGAGAATGTGGTGGTGAATGGACGGGCTCACGGCAACATTACCGTGCAGGGAAAACTCACCGTGGGGAAGGGCGGCGTTCTCAGCGGCCTTGTCGCAGCGCGCACCATCGCCATACAGCAGGGCGGCGTTCTGGAAGCAGAAGCCCGCGTGCTCAATTCCGATGAAATCCGGCCGGTGCGCGAACTCCCTTCGCGGCAGGTCTGGCGCTGCCCCGGGTGGCCGAAATGTCGCGGGCAGTTACCGCTGCGCCACGGAAACGGTTGACCCTTCTCAAGAAAGGGAAACCCGCTCACTCACTCTATCCGCACGCGCACGAAAAGCCGGGCCTCATTGCTCACCGGGGAACTGGCTCGCCAGACTTCGGTGACGGTGCTGTCGGAATTTGTGGTGGAGGATACCATGACAGGCGCCGTAATCCATGCGGTGAGATTGGACGAAACCTCCGGTGTGTAGCTGAGGTCAAGAACGTCCGTGCGGCGGGTAAAGGTGATGGTGAGATAACGGCCCGGCACACCGGCGACGGTTAGGTCCAACACTCCGCCGGCGACGGGAAGCGGGGAAGGGGACGACGGATTCTGGGCGAAGGCATATTCGAGGCGGTTGTTCAGTTCGTCGCTGTCGCCGTTGGCGTTGGGATCCGAGGCGCCGGGATGCATCGCGGCCCAGGTGGCGAACGTGTAACCGTCGTCGTTGCCGGGGCTGCCGCCGGTGAAGGTGCTGGCGCGCCAGTTTTCCGGCAGAGTGTGATTCGGCAGGCTGTTGGGCTGACTCAACACCAGCGTGGAGCCGGACCCGTCGGCGGCTTCGGGCCAGGGTGCCGCGTCGTCGTAGGTGAAGCGTCGCACTTCCGTGCCGGCACCGTAACTGAGTTTTATTTCCTCGCCTCCGTTCCGCAGATTGTCATTGGGGAAGGTACCCGCGATGATGCTGTCGTGCCCTGTGCCCCAGCGCAGGCGGAAGGCGGCGGGATCTTTGACGACGAGAGCGAAACCTCCGGCAGGGATCGTCCAGCCGGCGGGGAAATCGCTGTCCACTCCCTGCGTGAATTGCACGCCGGTCATGTCCACCGGTGCGGTGCTGACATTTTTGATCTCGATCCATTCGAACTGATCGCTGTCGAGAAACCCGGCGTCACGTTCGGCCTGCGTCGTGGGTGCCGGATGGTAGTTCACTTCACTGATGACAAGGCTCTGCTGATAGAGCGTCACGTCAGGGATGCCGGTGACGAACTGCACCGGGAGCGACCAGCGCGACCAGCGGCCATTGGTGTCCTTGTGCCTAACGCGAGTTCGGTAAGTGTGGTTGGGCTTCGTCGCTGACAGCGGCACGCGAACGGTGGCGTTGAAAGGTGTCAGCGCGGCGGAGGTCCAGGCTTCCTCGACCTCATACTTCCGCGGCTCGCCGGCGGTGTAACCTGACAGACCGGGCGCGGCGATTTCCCCGATGCGCCACTGGATTGCGGCAAAGGTCGTGCCGGTCGCCGCAGGGCTGAAGGCGCTGCTTTGAAAATCGAGGCCATTCGCCGGATAGCCCGGGGCACCGGTGTAGGCGATGGCGGGGCGGTTCGGAAACGAGAGATCGGGCGTCACCGGATTCAATCCGAGTCCGCCGTGGAGGGATTCCCATTCGAGGTATTTGTAGCCGTAGCCTTTGGGATTGCCGTTGCTGCGCGCCCATGTGCCGCCGGGCCAGGTGTTGGTGTGAAAGTCTGCGAGGTAAGCCATGAGCCCCTCGAAGTCCCCGTAGCCGTTGCCGTCCGGATCGGGCAGGGTGCGCGTCCAGTTCGTTTGGGGAATGGGATTCACGCCGCGGAAGTCCGCATAGGATGTCTTGAAGAAATTGTTGCGGTGACTCGTGTAGCCGCTGGCCGCGCCGCCGCCGGCGGTGCGCGGGTGGTAGTTCCACATGGCGGCATCGGCATCCGCCCATGTCAGAGGCGCGCCGGCGGGATTCACCATCTGCGCATACTCGTCAATGAGTTGGCCCATTTGCCCGCCGTTGGGGGCGGGATCGGAGCCGAGCAGATCGAGTAGTTCCCGGCAGCGATTGCGGAACTCGACCGCGATGGCGGCGTGCCGCGTCACAGCGAGAAACTGATTGCTGATGCCGGGATAAGTTACGCCATCAATCGTCGCGCCCCAGTGGTGTCCCGGCAGCATCATCATGTCCTGGTCGTAGGGCATGATGACGAACCGGTTGTCACTCAGAGGGGCGGCGGGGCGGTGATATGCGCGGTAATTGTCGCCGCCACGGATGTCTATATTCGAGACATAGCGGTTCAATGCCTGGAAGGAACAGTAAGCGGGCACATCCATGTTGGCGCGATACCATGTTTCCGTCTGGCCGCCCGCGGTGGTGCCGGCGGCGAAGGTGTTCCAGTCGGAATTGTCCGACGGCTGGGTGGCCGACTGATGTTTCTTGTCCGCGCCGTAGCCTTCGATGCTGAAGACGTTGCCGTCGGGCAGGCCGCGCTCATCGAGGAAGTTGCCCTCGTAAGGTTCCATGCCGGTGTAGAGGCCCCAGAAGTCGCCGTCATACTGCGTCGCACCGGACTCCGCGGCGCTATCAATGACCCGCCAGTGCATGTAGTGCGTGCGGAGCGCCGGCACCCCGCAGAGTTCGTAAATACGATAGCTGATGACCTCCTCCACGCCCGCGATGCCGCGGATCACGGCACACCAGGGAGACGCGCAGGCATCCATGCTCATGCTGTTCCACGACTGATCATAGAGCCGGCCCCAGTTGTCACGGGCGTGAAGATTGCGGCCACGGTTGAAGTAGAACGCCCACTTGTTCTTGCCGCTCACGTAGGTGCTGCCGATGCCGCGGTTCTTGAACTGGATGTGATCATAGACTTTGCCGTCATAGACCATCGCGCCGGTGAATCGCTGACCGTCCGAGCCGCTGTTGTACTGGCAGTTTGTCACGTCTGTTTCATTCGCGATGAGATGCCAGGGAGGAATGGTGTTCAGTACGGCCGGAGTGAAGGCATTCACCGTTCCGCGTGCGCCGGCCGCGCCGGGCTGCATGGCTCCGCTCCATGCCGGCACTCCGTTATAGACGAAGTAGGCGAAGTTCGGCTGTTCGTCGTCCGCATAGGGCACGGTGATGCTGCCGCCGAGTAGATCCGTCGCCGTGATACGATAGCGCACGAGCTTCCGGTGCGTCTGCACGGCGGCGGGAATGGTCGCGGAGAAAATGCCGTCGCCGGCGAGTGCGTCGCCGTTGATGGCGGCGTCGTTCATCACCAGCGTCGTCCAGGTGGAGGTATAGGCGGCGTCCGTTTTACGGATGTAGGCGCCGGGATTCACCGTCTGATAGAGCAGGGCCGCGGAAACTGCGCCGTTCCGGTCATCTATTTCAGCGGTGATGACGACGTCCTGGGCCGCCGCGGGAGTCGCCGGCGTGTGCTGCACGCTGCGGATGTTTGGCGGCGCGAGCACGCCGAGCACACTGTTGGCGGCGTTCGGCGTTTGTTGTTTCGGTGTCGCGGTCGAGTTGCGCCAGCCGCCGCCGACATCGTTCTCGAGGCCAGGGCTGATGAGTTCGATGGATGGCCCTGCGCCTGCCGCCGAGGTCGGCCACGGGAAGCCCGGCGCATAATCCACATCGTCCACGAGAGCGAACGCGGCATCGCGCAACTCCACGGTATCCCCGCCATTCCTGAGCCGGCCGGTCCATTGTCCGTGGGCGGCAAATCCGTAGTTCGTTTGAAACGCCGTGCTGCTTGCGGCGATGACTCGATAGCCATTCGCAGGGATGATGGTCACCGCGGGGAACTGATACTGCACCGCCCCATCGAGCCGCCAGTTGCCGATATCCTGGGCAGACGCCGACGGATTCCACAGTTCGATGAACTCAATGTTCTTCGTGTTATCCACCGGCTCGTAGTGAATTTCATTGATGACCACGGGACTCTTGTTGGTCGTGACAAACGCCGGCAGCGCTGCGGACCAGACGGTCGCGGCGGCATTCGCGGCGCGGGCGCGGAGGAAATACGAAGTGTTCGGCGCGAGATTCGTCAGGAGATTCCCGAACACTCCGGACTGCAATCCGAGCGGAACGTTGAAGGCCCATGTTGCCGCCTCCGTTCCGCCATCCGCCGGGCCCCAGAAGAGCGTGACCTGAGGGGTATCGAATCCCGTGGCGGTGACGCGGCCGTTCACCAGGGCTGTGTATCCGGTAATCCCGGTGGCTGGCAGCAACTCCAGCGCGGGGGGCGTCACTGCAGGCGTGGAAAATGTGAATGAAGATCCGGCCCAGTCAGGCCCCGCCGAATTCTCTCCGTAGGCCCTGAAAAAGTAGGTCGTATCCGGCGTCAGGCCTGTTAGTGAGGCCGGATAACTGGCCGCCGCCGTTTGCGTGCCGAGGTTTGCCACCCTGGCCCAC
>JANNVM010000193.1:0-6221 GCA_031414455.1 Verrucomicrobiota bacterium | reverse complement strand
GTCGAATTTCCCGCGGAGGCCGGTGTAGCCGTCTTTGTAGAAGGTGGGCACTCCGTTCACGTCGGCGAAGACTTTGACATAGACTTTGCTCAGCGGTTTCTTGTCGCCGGCGTGCGTGACCTGGACGTCGAGTTCGTTAGCGCAGGCGGCTTCGGCTTTGGTCAGGCCGCCGCCGGTGATTTCGACGAGCACGTTGGCGCTTTGGTATTCTTTGGGCAGGGCGAAGACGTGGTTCTCGCCGGCGGGGAGCATGACTTTCCTGCTCCCTGCGCTGCGGCTTGACGCCACCGCCGCAGCTGGCGATGGAGTCAGCCATGAAATCGCCGCAGTTCATCACCCGATTCCTCTTCGTTGTGCTGGCGATGATGCTCCCCGCCTGCAGCAGCGTGCAGGAACTACCGCTCGATACCACTGAGCGATCCTGCATCGGGCGGCGCTGGTTCGTGCATACGCCGCGGTCCACCTGCTTCCTCTGGGGTTATTTGAAAACGCCGGAGCAAGCCTGGCCGGAAGCGCGCGCCGTCCTCATGGACGAACGCGCCGGTGTCAGCCCGCCGGATCGCCCGCCCCATCCAGCAGGCCCGCCCCGGCTTGGTGATGACCACAATTCCGAATACCTTGTGCAGGGACGATACACGGGTGAAACCGCCTACGATCCGAATTCCGACCTCGTGCTGCCGCTCTTCGCCGCCCGCAGTTTCACCTTGCTCGATGCCAACCCCGGTCCGCTGCCGGGCATCGGAAATCCCTCCGACAACGGCTTCGTTCCGGCCCGGGAGGGCATCCACCAGACACCCGCACGGCTGCGCCGCCGTCAGTGAATCCTTCGCTGCCCATGAATGCCCTCCGAGTCCTTGTCTCCCTGCTCGCAGCATACACGCTCAATTCCTGTGCCACCCGGGAAAGCCGGCCCGTAGTGCGGGTGTTGCCTAATGACTCCGGCCTGGTGTGCAGCGACTTTGCATTCCGCCCGACCCATAATTTTTTGGGTGAAGGCTGGGATATGAAGGGCAGGAAATTCCCGCCGGATACACCATCCGGGATGCGCGCCCGGGTGGAGAGATCGAATCCCATCCGGGTCAAAGGCAGCCGCTACATGGTAGCCGCCAGTGGCTCTCTCGCTGTCGTCAGCATTGAGCGGCCCGGAGATTACCGGACCAAATACTACGACATGGAGGAGGACATCCAACGGCTCCGCAGGGCGCTTACCGCCCGGGCCCCGGAAATCGCCCGCACGCATAAGGGCGGCGATGAAATCCCGTGGATGAATGCCGGAAGCTGCTTCCAAGCCAAGGCCCGGGTGCTCGACTTCCCGTGGGGCCGGGGACTCCTCTATCTAACCACCTGCGTGCTGGGGAGCACCGGCGCTCCCGTGAACAACGATATGCTCGTGCTGGTGGTGCAGGGACTCACCACTGATGGCCGTTATGCTGTCAGCGGTCACTTCGACATCCGGCATCCGCGCCTGCCGGATACCATGGATGATCGCCACGCGAAAGGCCGCGCCATTTTTACTTTGAATGATCAGGATGCCGCCGCCGAATCCTGGCTCAACCGCCAGCCCGATGCTTCATTTCAGCCGACGCTCGCGCAGTATGAAATCCTGCTTTGGGCGCTCGAAATCACGCCTGGATAAGAGCCGCATCGGACAAGTGCCGGGCGTGGAGGCAAAAGGTTTCCGGTGCCGTGACGCCAAGGGCAGGGTTCAAGCACCTCTATCCCGCACGCCGCAGAAACTCCGTCCGGTTACTCCAGTCACACTCTGACCAGACGGGCCACTGGACGGCGAGGGCGCGGAGCAGGCTGCCGTGGTCATTCTGCGCGAACGATTTCGCGGAGACGAAGATGACTCCGTGGTGATCTTCACCCCGCTGCGACATTTCCACGAGCAGAGCAGGGATGGTGGCGAGGTCATAGGTGAGCAGGGTCCATCCAGCCTCGCGGGCTTCGCGCAGGATGCGGGAGTCCGGCTGGTGGAGCAGGCGCCCGCCGCGCCAGAAGTGCAGGCTCTCGGCTTCTGCGCCCGGAACTGCTGCTCTGATGTGCTCCGCCAGTTTGGGCAGGAGGTGTTCGTCAAGCAGCAGCCGGAACATCAGACGGCAATAGCGGAGACGTTCAGTGACGGAAGGATGCCGCGCAGTGCCGCATCATCATCCCGCTCTCCGTGTGCCGCCACTTGCACGCGGATTTCCTCCGGGAAGGCCGCGGCGTAGGCGAGCGCTGACTCCGCCTTGGCCAGCGGCCAGGAGAAGTGACTGGCCACTTTTTCGGCATCGAAACCGTAGTCCCGCGCCGTCATCCACGCGGAATAGACGGCCACGCGCGAGTCCTGCACATAAGCGATGCGGCCCAGCGAAGTGTCCCGGAATTCCACGCCGCGGAATTGCTCATGGCGCTTCGCCTCCTCAATGATCTGCGAGGCCGCCGCGCTTGGATTGCCACGGCTGCCCGCGAGCCGCTCCAACCAGGGGCTGGTGTAGGCTGGGATGCTGATATTCAGAGTCATTGAGGCCATGTGATGCGGAGGTTTTGGTTGGCCCAAAGTGGCTTCGGCGACGGCAGGTGTCAAGATGTTGACTGCCTACCGTTTCGGCGGCTGGACTTCTTTGACGGTGGCGCCGTGCTGGTCGCTCATGATGAGGACGGAGAAGCGGGTGGTGCCGTCGAGGTCGCCGGTGCTGAGGCTGGCGTAGTCGAATTTGCCGCGCAGGTCGGTGTAGCCGTCTTTGTAGAAGGTCGGGGTGTCGTTCACGTCGGCGAAGACTTTGACATAGACTTTGCTCAGCGGTTTCTTGTCGCCGGCGTGCGTGACCTGGAGGCGGCCGAAGCCTTCGCTGACCTGGACGTCGAGTTCGTTGGCGCAGGCGGCTTCGGTTTTTGTCAGGCCGCCGCCGGTGATTTCGACGAGCACGTTGGCGCTTTGGTATTCTTTGGGCAGGGCGAAGACGTGGTTCTCGCCGGCGGGGAGCATGACTTTCCCGCTCTTGTTGGGGCGGATCATGCGGAAGCGGCTGGTGTCCCGGGTGACGAACGGATTGGCGCAGTCACTCCGATGGCCAAATGCCCTCACGATCCAGGCGGGTCGCGATGACCTGCGCATTCACGCCGAACTTTTGCGCCGCCCGCTCGCAAAATGTATCGCGCAAAGACGGAGGGAAAGCACCGCGAGGCATGAGTTGACGGAACTTCTCCGCAAGCTCATCGTAATGGCTTCTGAGCCGGTCCACCGGCACCAGCAAGCGTCCGGCGAACTCATTCGCTTCCTGCTCCACGGTAAAAATGCGCCCGTCATAGTTTTTCATCCACCGGGCAAAGTCCGGCAGAGACGCGAAGTTCTGCGGCTGCGGCAAATGCCGGTGCATCACATAATGCCCAACCTCATGGGCGAGAGAGAATCTCAGTCGGTTGAGTTTCCATTCCGGTCCCTGATTCAGTAGAATGTACGTCTCGGCGTCCACATAGATGCCGGTGCCGTCTGCTTTCAGTGCTGCGTCCACCTGATACTTCGCTCGCAGATCATCGAACGGAATCACATCCAGCCGGAGGTCGAGTTCCACAAGACTGAACACATCCACGGGAAGATCACATGGTCTGAGGCTTTCATGTTGCTCGCGGAGCGCCTCTACCGCTTTCCAGACTAATTCCATGTGCAGATCAGTGTGAATGATCGGGCTGATGGAGCTTTCTAATATCAGCCGCAAAGGCAGCCAGTTCAGTCTCAGACAACTCATGCCCCCGGGCCGCCCGGAAAAAAGCCGGCAGCGTTTTGATGAGCAGTTCATTCTCCGCGAGGTCAGGCGGAATCTCCCGGCGTGCCAGTGACGCCGCATCAAAAAACGCCTGCTTCCCCTCACCGGACAAGCCGAAGAATTGAGCCAGTGACTCAAGAAGCCGGGCATCACCCGGCGGCGGATTTACTGCACGCTCCACCTTGCTCCAATTGCTGGGATCAAGGCCAAGTTCCAGGCAGAATTGGCGCAGGGTGAGCCGTTTGGCGATGCGGAGGTCTTTGACGAGTGAGGCGAACATGGCATGAGAGTGTTGAAATTGACGGGCCGTGGCGAGAGGAGGGAGAGCCGCAGCGAGGGGCTTCCTTTACCTCCGTGTGGTTGAAATGCAACCACAGGCAAAGTGATTGCCTCCGCCGGTGATTTCGACGAGCACGTTGGCGCTTTGGTATTCTTTGGGCAGGGCGAAGACGTGGTTCTCGCCGGCGGGCAGCATGACTTTCTCGCTCTTGTTGGGGCGGATCATGCGGAAGCGGCTGGTGTCCTGGGTGACGAACGGATTGGCACTGAAGAGGAACTCGAGGTCCATCGGATAGTAGTTCACGGTGACTTCGCTGAGATTGCGGTAGTTGAGCGAGACAGTTTTGTTTTTAGATCATGGTCGGCTCCTGCGGGGAAAAGGCGCACGCGCCTCCGCGTCGGCCAGCACATCAGAAAAACGGAGGCCCAGCGCCACGGGGATGGCGTGCAGCACGAGAAACGTCGGGTTCATCAGACCCGCTTCCGTGCGGCTGATGGTGGAACGGTGAACGCCAGCCAAACCGGCGAGCGTCTCATGGGGCACGTCCTCCCTCACACGTTCCTGCATCAGCGGGGCAACGGCAGCTTCGGCAATCTGTGCTGTGTATTTCTGGACCAAAGCCGCATAACTGCGGATTGCCATCCCTCGCCGAAACGTGTGGAGATGCACGCTGCGCAATCCATCCCCGCCATGAAACCGCATTTATTCACCAGTTTCTTTCTTCTGTCAGCCCCGCTCGGCTGCGATGCGGCCACGATTGCTCTGCGCGGTCACATACAGGGGCCCAATACCCAGGCTGCGCCGGGAACTTCTACACTCGATTTCTATTGGTTCACTGCTGAGACATCAGGCGAGGTAACAGTAGCAGGCTTCATTGGCAGTCTACCCACCAACGCCGTTACCACAGTGGGACTGAATTTGAAGTTTTACACACGTCCCGATGTCGCCGGTGTGATGCCTCTGCTGGGCACTACGAATTTCGTCGGTGGGGAGCTACAGTCAGTACCGCTCTATTTGCCCGCAGGCCAATACCTGCTCGCCGTCTTGCCGGGCACATCCTCTTTCAACGGTACGTTGCCGCTGCCCGCCTTAGAGAGTCATGCAGGGAGGCTGTTTGGTTCAATCGGATACAACGGCACGATCAGTGGCAATGTGCGGCTGGAGGAGGTATGGCTCGGCCAGCCGGACGGGACCTTTCAAGTTACTGTGATCCCGGAGCCGCACACCGTAGCGGTAGCCGGAGTCCTGATTGCCGCTGCTCTGACCCCGCGCCGGCGTTTTTCTCAATCGTAACCCACACCATCGTTCCAGCAATACACACCAGGAGAATCTTCACCCTTATCCTCACCGCGCTGGCTATGCTCGCCAGTGCCGCCCGCTCCGCCACCATCGTTCCTTCTGGTCGCATTGAAGGACGTCTGCCCGGCTCGATCCTTGATGACGTCAACTACCACACGCTCGACTTTTACTGGTTCCGGGAACCGAGCCGGAGGAGAGTGGCGGTTCTTCATTTGGGATGCTGAGTGGACCTTTCGACCAGGTGAGCAAAGATACGGCCTCAATGGATTGTACAGTGCTGATCCTTACGCATTCTTTGGTTGTGGTGAGCAAATGGATATCGCGAATTACCTCCAGCGCAGTCAGACATTCCGTGACCTCTACTCGGAGCGAATTCACCGCCATTTCTTTCTTGATCCGAATGAACCGGGCAGCGGCACTTTTGCGGTTACGGGAGGCGTTGACGGTGCAGTGACGTTGTTCGAGGAGGAGATGGACAGGTTTGAGCCGGTTCTGTTCTGTGAGTCCGCCCGCTGGGGGGACATGTCCAAAGCAGTGCCCTTCACCCGCACTGACAGCAACTACCTTGCGGGCAAGCCTTATGGCGATTGGTTACGGAATACCAGCTATACAACCACGGTGTGGCTACCCGAGAGACGTCCACACTTTTTGACTCGGATGCAGCAGGTGTTCTTATATCAGCCGTAGTTGGCGACTGCTGCTTTCTACCTCTTCGGCGGCTGGACTTCCTTCACGGTGGCGCCGTGCTGGTCGCTCATGATGAGGACGGAGAAGCGGGTGGTGCCGTCGAGGTCACTGGTGCTGAGGCTGGCGTAGTCGAATTTGCCGCGGAGGTCAGTGTAGCCGTCTTTGTAGAAGGTGGGCACTCCGTTCACGTCGGCGAAGACTTTGAC
>JANNVM010000192.1:0-23873 GCA_031414455.1 Verrucomicrobiota bacterium | reverse complement strand
TACCATTCTCATGGGCGACATCGTCGAGCCGCGCCGGCAGTTCATTGAGGACAACGCGCTGAACGTGCGGAATCTGGATGTGTGATTGCCGAGAGTGGGCCATGACAGCCAAGGCGCCAGGTGTGAGCCCAGGGAGGAATCTCTGTACTCCCTGCGGGGCGGAACTTGGTTGTCGCCTCCTGAACTGAATCGGACCGCTCCCTGGCCCGCACTTTCTACTCGCCTGCTCGCTTCTCCGCGGCACACTCCGCGCCATGAGCGATCCCGTTGTGGCACCCTCCACCGACTTCTTCATCAGCTATACCGGCAAGGACAAGGCCTGGGCTGAGTGGATTGCATGGCAACTTGAGCAAGCGGGCTACAAGGCACTCATTCAAGCATGGGACTTCAAATCCGGCGGCGTCTTCCCTGGCGACATGCATCGCGCCCTCCAGCAAAGTGCCCGCGTGCTCGCCGTTCTCACGCCCGACTACATGACTTCGGCCTTTTGCCTGCCGGAATGGCAGGCGGCCTTCGCTGATGATCCCACTGGCGTGAAGGGTACGCTCGTCTGCATCCGCGTCGCCGACTTCAAACCTGACGGCCTCCTTCGCGGGCGCAGTTACATAGACCTCGTCGGTGTGTCTGAATCCACGGCGCGAGAACTGTTGTTGGATCGTCTCAAGACCGGACGCGCCAAACCTGCCACCGCACCTGCCTACCCGCTCACAGACCCCGCGCTCGCTCCCTCTTTTCCTAGCGGTCGCTCGGTCCCGCTCCTTTCCTCGCCCGTCCGCACCAGCATTCCCAACAATCTCCCGCCGCTCCCTTACTTTTTCGGGCGTGAGAAAGAACTCGCCACCATCGCCGACGCCCTGCATCCAGAGTCGCGCACGTGGGGCGTGCTCATTGATGGCCCCGGCGGCATGGGGAAGACCTCGCTCGCAATTCGAGCCGCCGAATGTGTGCCGCAGACGCACTTTTCCCGCATCATGTTCCTCTCGGCCAAGGAGCGTGAGATGACCCCAGACGGCCAGCGGCGCCTTGATGGTTTCATCCTTCCTGGCTATCTCGAAATGCTCAATGAAATGGCACGTCAGCTCCAGCTTGATGGCTTTCAGGTCCATTCAGAATCCGAGCGTCCCCGTCTTCTGACCCATGCTCTCGCGGACAAGCGCGCTCTCCTGATCCTGGACAATCTCGAATCACTTACCACGGAGCACCGCGACCAGCTCTACAAATTCCTCGCCCGCCTGCCTTCCGGCTGTAAAGCTATCGTGACCAGCCGCCGGCGCACCGACATTGATGCTCGAATCATCCGCCTTGAGAAGTTGGAGCGCGAAGCCGTCCTCGACTACCTCACTGAACTCTCCCTCGACCGCCCACTCCTCGCCAAAGCCACCGTAGCCCAGCGTGACAGCATTTACACGGAAACCGGCGGCAATCCCCTCGTCATCCGCTGGATCGCCGGTCAACTTGGGCGCGGGAAATGCCAGGACGTGCCCGCCGCCCTCACCTTCCTCCGCAGCGCTCCGGCCAATAATGACCCGCTTGAGTTCATCTTTGGCGATCTTCTCGACACTTTCACCGCAGAGGAAACACAAGCTCTCGCAGCGCTCAGCTACTTCGCCGGAGCCGTGCCAGTGAAGCACCTCAGCGAACTTGCCGCCCTATCCCCCACCGCAACCCGAACCGCGCTCGATGATCTCGCCTTCCGCTCTCTCGTCATTGCCGACACTGCGGAGGAAGAGTTCGTCATCACCCCACTCGTGGCTGATTTCCTTCGCCGCGCTCGCCCAGACATAATCAAGGAAACCGGAGACCGACTGGCCAAGCAAACTTACGCTCTCGCAATCCAGTACGGCGGTGATGAAAATGCCTCTTTCTCCGTGCTTGAGGCAGCATGGCCGACTCTATCCGCCGCACTCCCAGTCTTCACCGCCGGAGATAATGCTCCACTCCAAGTCGTTTGTGATAAGCTTCAGTACTTTCTCGATTACACCGGACGTTGGGATGAAAGGGCCGCCCTCTGTCAGGAGGCCGAAGCAATCGCCCTTGCTGCCAAAGATTACGGCAAGGCCGCGTGGCGCGCTTATGAAGCAGGGTGGATCCACTATCAGCGCGGGAATGCGGCGGAGGTGCTAACCTGCGCGGATCGCGCGGCTTCCCACTGGCGAACAGCCCGCGCAAGCGGCCGCGAACCGGGCATTGCCATTCGTCTCAGGGGGCTCGGCCATGAGGTGGCCAAAGATTATCAAGCTGCCATGTCAGCCTATCAAAAGGCAGCAATTTTGCACCGCAGTCTTGCTTACGAGGGCGGGGATGTTGCCACGAGCCTCAATGACCTCGGCAGAGCGAAGCGCCTTTTAGGAGATTACGCCGGTGCCCGGCGGGACTACACCGAAGCCCTCCACATTGCCCGTATTGCCGACTCACGCGACGGCATCGCTACCGCCACGGGGAATCTAGCCGACATAGCGTTGAACGAGTTGAATTGGCCCGAAGCGGAGGTTATCGCCCGGAAGGCTCTCGTGCTATCCGAAGGCTTGGGTCGTTGCGAACTTATCGCCGCCGACAATCGTCGTCTTGCCCAAGCCCTCGTCCGCCAGTCCCGCGCTATCGAAGCCCTGCCTCATGCTCGCAGTGCTGTAGAGATTTTCACCCGTCTTCGTTCGCCCTACTTGGAAGATGCTCGAGCTATCCTAATGGAGTGTCTTCGAGAGTTGGCCTTGGAGCGACTGACTCCCGGATGGACGCAGAACACCACGGCGCTGGAGGGGAACACCCTCACGGCGGAGGAAGTGGCTGTGGCCTTGCGCGATCCTGAGGCGGTCTTTGCTCACCGGCCCGCGGAGCACGTCGCCGCCACCACGGCCCAGGGCGCGGCCAATAAATTGCTTGCCGATTTCCTCAACAAAGACGCGGACTGGATTGCGGACGATCTTTTCCGGCTCCACACTGTGCTCATGCAGGGATCCACGGTGGACTATCTGAAACCCGTGGGCGCATGGAAGCTTGAAGACAACGGTACGACCCTCAAGTTGGACGGCAAAAACATTTGGAACGATAACTACTCCGCCGCCGCCCATGTCGCGGCACTCATGGCGACATGGCTCACTGAATTCAATAACCGCCGTAACGGCTCCGGTGATCCTCTCGCGGAGCATGTGTGGCTCCATGCCACCTTCGCGCGGATTCATCCGTTTGCGGATGGTAACGGACGCATGGCTCGCCTGCTTGCCAATGTCCCCCTGCTTGCCGCCGGTCTCCATCCTGTGGACATCCCTGCCACGGCTCGCGTGAGGTATCTCGAATCCCTTGCCCGCTGGCAAATCGCCTGCGGTCCGCCACGGCCCGGCGCGGCATTGTTTGAGAAAGAGGAGGTGCTCGCGGACTTCAAAGCACTATGCGCAGCCAGCCGTGCTTCAGATGAAGCGGCCCCCACTCCCAGCGGGATTCAGTCTCCATTGCCTTGAGAGTGCTCACCACGAGAGTAACGAAGCGCAGTCTGAAATTAGTCCCGCCGGTAGCCGGCGATGGCGAAGGGCAGGGGATCGGCGTCAGGCTCGGGGTAGGCGAAGACCTTGTTCTCGTAGTTGCGGATGATGGTCACGCCGTCGCCGTGGTGAAGAAGGTATTCGGGATTCACCGGTACTTTGCCGCCGCCGCCGGGGGCGTCTATCACATACTGGGGCACTGCGTAGCCGGTGGTGTGGCCGCGGAGATTCTCGATGATATTAAGCCCGGAAGCGACGCTGGCGCGCAGGTGGCTGGAGCCCTGGATGAGGTCGCACTGGTACAAATAGTACGGCCGCACGCGGCAGCGCAGCAGTTTATGAACCAGCGTGCGGTAAGTGTCAGGATCATCATTCACGCCGCGGAGGAGAACGCTTTGGTTGCCGAGGGGAATGCCGTGATCGGCGAGCCGTTCGAGGGCTTCTTTGACTTCCGTGGTGAGTTCCCGCGGGTGATTCACATGCACACTCATCCAAAGCGGGTGGTACTTCGCGAGCATGGCGCAGAGTGCCGGCGTGATGCGCTGCGGCAGGAAGATGGGGACGCGGCTGCCGATGCGGAGGAATTCAATGTGCTCAATGGCGCGGAGGCGTTTGAGCAGGGCCTCCAGTTTCGTGTCGGACAGGAGGAGCGCATCGCCGCCGGAGAGGAGCACGTCGCGGATTTCCGTGTGCTGTTCGAGATAGCGGAACGCGGCCTCCCACTCGGTGTGCAGTTCCTGTTCGCCGGCTCCGCTGACGATGCGGCTGCGGGTGCAGTAGCGGCAGTAGGCGGCACAGCGGTCGGTGACAAGAAAGAGCACCCGGTCAGGATAGCGATGCACCAGTCCCGGCACCGGCATGTGGCTGTCTTCGCCGCAGGGGTCGCTCATCTCGTCGGCACTTTCCCAGGTTTCCTCCACGCGCGGCACCACCTGTCGCCGGATCGGACAGTCGGGGTCCGTCGGATGGATGAGATTGAAGAAGTGCGGGGTGATGGCGAGCGCGAGCTTGTTGCCGCTGAGGAGCACGCCGGCGCGCTCTTCCTCAGACAGGACGAGGTGTTCTTCGAGTTGCCGCAGGCTGGTGATGCGGTTGCGCATTTGCCAGGCCCAACTGTTCCAGTCGGCGGGGGCGATGTTTTTGTCCTGCCAGTATCCGGGAGCCCATGAAGTGAAGCGGCGTTCGTCGGAGAGAAACTCAGCGGAGTGGACCATTTAAGGTGTGGTGGGGATGGTTTAGGGCGCGAATCGTAAGGGTTCCCTGTCCTCTGTCAACGCCGCCAGAGAAGGAATACCGGGGTGTGAGGTGTGAGGCAGCGGAAAATTCCGGCGTTTCGTTCATTTTTCGACAGGAGTGCCGAATCACCAACAAATCCTCTCGCGGGAAGGCGCGATGCGTCTATCATCCCTCCGTTGCCGCTGAATATCCAGGGGGTATTTCCCGTCTCCTGCGGCGCAATTCAAAACTGCATCAAATCACCAACAACCACATGAAGTCCATCCTACTAAAATCGCTCACAGTTCTCGCCGCCGCGCTGCTTTCAAGCTGCGCCAGTGGACCCAACGCGCAGACCGGCACGCTCATCGGCGCCGGTACCGGCGCTCTCGCCGGCGGCATCATTGGCCACCAGAGCGGCAATACCGCCGCCGGAGCGATCATCGGCGGTGTCGCCGGTGGAGCCATCGGTAATGCGGTGGGCAACAACCAGGATCAGCGCCAGGGCACATCGGTGCGCTATGACGCTTATGGCCGTCCCTACTACCCGCGCTACTAATCCCGTCAGGCGGCGACATGCTGCCGCCGATTCACAGCCCGGTCCGGAAACGGCCGGGCTGTTTTGTGGTCACACTGCGCAGACTTCGCGGGAGGCAACGTCCGATGCGGCGTCAGATTCAAGATGCCGCACTGCCTTGAGCACGCAGTTCTCCGCAGTGAGACCGTGCAGCTCCCGGAGAATGCCGGGTTTGCCGTGTTCGACGAAAGCATCCGGCCAGCCGATGCGCTCGACCGGCGTGTGGATGCCGGCATCGTGCAGTGCTTCGATGACCGCGAGGCCGAATCCGTTGTGCAGCACGTGATCCTCCAGGGTGCAGACGACGCGCGCCTTCGCCGCGAGCCTCGAGATGGTCGCGACATCGAGCGGCTTGATCCAGCGCGGGTTGATCAGGGCCACGCTGTAGCCCTGTGCTTCGAGGAGTTTTTTCGCCGCTTCCGCCATCTCAAACATTGTGCCGAGTCCGATGAGGCAGACATCATCACCTTCAGCCACGACCTCCGCTTTGCCGATCTCCAGCAGTTGCGGCTGCGCTTTCAGCGTCTTGCCGGTAATTGCGCCGCGCGGGTAACGGATGCAGGTCGGGCCGGCGTCATAGCTGGCCATCGTCCAGAGCATGTCGGCGAATTCATCTTCATCCTTCGGCTGCATGTGGATGAGCCCGGGGATGTGACGCAGGTAGCCGATGTCGAAAAGTCCGTGATGCGTCGGCCCGTCGTCCCCGCTGAGTCCGCCGCGGTCCATGCACAGGCGCACCGGCAGGTTTTGCAGGGCGATGTCGTGGACGATCATGTCATAGGCGCGTTGCATGAACGTGCTGTAGATCGTGAGGAATGGTTTTAGCCCCTGCGCGGCAAGTCCACACGCGAAGAGCGCGGCATGTTCCTCGGCGATGCCAACATCGAAGTAGCGCTGCGGGATCTCCTTCTTGAAAAGGGAGAGCCCGGTGCCGCCCGGCATGGCCGCGGTGATGGCGGTGATCTTCTCATCGGCCTTCGCGAACTTCACGAGGCACTCGGCAAAGATCTGTGAGCAGGTCGGCGTCGGTGACGGATCGGTTTCGCCGGTGTCTATCCTGTAGGTGCCAAGTCCGTGGAATTTGCCAGGATTGGCCAGCGCCGGTTCGTATCCGCGGCCCTTTTCCGTGATAATGTGCAGAATGACCGGCTCGGCCTGCGTCTTGAGAAACTCAAAGGTTTTGACGAGCAGCGGCAGGTTGTGCCCGTCTATCGGCCCGTAGTAGCGCAGGCCGAATTCCTCAAAGATCACACTCGGCATGATGAGGTTCTTGGCACTCTCCTCGACCTTCGACGCAAAGCGCCGCACCGCCTTCCCGGCGATCTTCTCGACGAACTTTGCCGCCTTGTCATGCAACCCGGCGTAAGTGGTGCTGGTCGCGATGCTGTTAAAGTAGCGGGCGATGGCCCCGACATTCTTGTCGATGGACCATTCGTTGTCGTTGAGCACGATGATAAAGCGCTTCGTCGAGGCCGTGATGTTATTCATGGCTTCGAATGTCGGGCCGCAGGTGAATGCGGCGTCACCGGCAACGCAGACAACATGCTCATCCGTGCCTTTCAAATCACGCGCCGCGGCAAACCCGAGTGCCGCGCTCACCGCCGTGCCGGCGTGACCGGCTCCGTAGCAGTCGTGCTCACTTTCCGTGCGCAGGAGGAAGCCGTTGAGCCCCTTATATTGCCTCATGCTGTGCAGGCGGTCCCAGCGTCCGGTCAGCATCTTGTGGACATATCCCTGATGGCTGACATCGAAAATGAATTTGTCCTTCGGAGAATCAAACACCCGGTGCATGGCGATGGTAAGTTCCACCACGCCGAGGTTCGGTCCGAGGTGCCCGCCGGTTTCCGCCAGGGTATCGATGAGGTCGCGCCGGATCTTCCACGCAAGCTGGGGCAGCAATTTGTCACTGAGCGCCTTTACGTCCGCGGGACCGTGAATGGGCGGCAGCGGTTCGGCTTCAGAGTAATCGGATTTCATCGTTGGCATGGTCGGAGGAGGGAGTCTTGCGGGAAACTTTTTGCGGTGCGGCGGCGGCAGGCTCATCGTCAGCATCGAGCGGCTCCACAACCGTTTCGCCGCCGGCATTGCGGGTAATCAGTTCGATGCGCTGCTGGGCGTTGTTGAGCCGCTGCTGGCAGACACGCAGCAGCCCGGCACCGCGCTCATATTTTTCCACCAGTTCCTCAAGCGGAAGCTGGCTGTCCTCCAGTACATGAACGATCTCTTCGAGTTCGCTCATTGCTTGCTCGAAGCTCACCCCGGATTCGGGAGCGGTGGCGGATTTTGATCGGGCCATGGAGGGAAGGCGCAGAGCCTTGCTTGACGGGCGGTGAGCATCCCGTGAGGGGTCGCCTGCGCAAGCCGTAAGTTCCCGGGGCGCGAGCTTCAGTGCTCGATCCACCCGGCAGCCAATGGCAAACAGGCATCAACTGAAAGGCAGGCTCACCAAAGGCCACTGCTCCTGACGACTGGAAATGTGAGATCCTCGCGTGGTCCCAATGCCGCCCAGTGCTGATCGGCATCCCTGCCTGCCGGGACGCCGACACCACCTGTCACAAATCGAATGGGGAAAACATCCGCCATGCCCTCGCCGGGATGTATGCTGCGCTCCTCAGTTATTCAGTGCTTCCCGAGAACCACCGGGGCATCGAAATCTACTGCGACCGGGAGATGAACGACGTCAAATGGCAGGCAGTGGCGGATTTTTTTGAGAGGAATCCGGCGCGGTGAGGCTTCAAAAACGGGGCCGGCCGGCGCAAAAACACCGATGCGCCGGCCGGAGCGGAAACGGCCCTGGAAGCCTGCTACCGCAAATTATGCGGCCACCGCTTCCGCGACGGGTTCGTCAGCCGCCTTGCCCGCCACATAGGTCGTGTAAAGGATGACCGGGATATCGAGAGCCCCGAGATGTTTTTCGATGAGCGGTTCGACATTTTCCCAGTCCAGTCCGCCGACGCCGGTGGCGAGCCGGGGGAGCGCGATACTGGTGAAGTGCTCCTTCTCCGCGAGCTTGTGCAGCGCACGGAGGGCGTGATTGACGTTTTCGAGTGTGGCCTTGCCACCGTGGCCTCCGGCGTGGCCGGCGGGTGCCTGAGTGAAAAGATTTACGATGCGGAGGCCATTGGTCGTGCCCCATGTCCACAGTTCGCCCGGTTCCGGATGCTGCTGATGGTGGAAGTGACGGAAGTCTTTATACAGAGCCGGCCACTGCTCACGAAGCGCCAGGGCCAGACCGGAATGGAAGTCATCATTGGGCGCAACGCCGTGGGCGATGACATTGGCTCTCGAGAGAAGGATATCGCCGGATACTTTGTAAATCATGGAGGATGGATGTTGTGGGGTTAAGGTGCCGGGGAGTTTGTTTCCGGCACTGCCATCATCGCCGGTGCCGGCGGCGATGCCCCGCGTGAATTCTGAATGGCTGCGCGAATCCTGGCGGCGTAACGCAATCGTTGCACCGCCGGCTTTGCCAATCGCCTGACTCCGCATAGCCTGTGCCCATGAATCCAGAGGCTTCGTCTCACCCCCAATGCTCCCTTCACGGGGAAGTCGTCTGCTTTTATGCGTTCGATGTCGCGTATGAGTTGCAGCGGTCTCCGGTGAAGTCGTTGCTGGGTTGCGCTCTGGAGCCGGTCCGGATTGATGCCCGGAAACGCGGTCCGAGAGGGCAGGTCTTTTACCGCCCGCTGATGGCGCGGCTGCCGGAGCTGGAAAAGCACCTCGCCGGACGGGCGGTCACACTGCAGGCGGCTATCAAAGTGCTGCCGATCGGGGCGGTGAGTGTGACGGTTCGCGTTCCCTTTGCCGTGGATTCCCTCCATGATCTCCACCGTTGGCATGAACCGGTTTTCGACGACGGCAGTACGCTGGAACAATGGCTCGTGGCCACGGTGGAAAAAGCCCGTGTGGAACTTGCGGCGCACGCGATTCGTCCGCACGAGCGCCTGCCGGAGGGCGAGGCCTACACCGTTTTTTGCGTGGATACCGCCTCTCCCGGTATCGGAGATGACGCCGCCTCGTGGCTGGACGCTAACCGTCCCGCCGTGGCCGCACTCTTAACAAAAGAGCCGGATGCCGCGGCGCTCTCTGTGCAGGAAATCACGGAATCCACCGGCCGATGGCTGAGTTATTACCGTCACGACATTGTGGTTACCGACTGGGATGCTTCGCTTGTGATCGATCAGCCGTCAGGGTTTGATGAAACGCTCTACATTCTGGAACTGGCCAACGTGCAGCTCGAAGAGCTTGAGGCCTATGATGTCTTTATCGATGAAGCGCTGGAGCGGGCCTACCGCGACCTCCGCGGACGGAAGTCCGCGCGCCGCAGCGGCGTCCTCCGCGAACTGAAAGAGGTCCGCATTGACCTCGCGCGTTTCAGTGATGAGCTTTCGAATATCACCAAGTTCATTGGCGAGTGGCATCTCGCCCGGGTCTATGAGAACACGGCGGAAGTTTTCCACCTCGCCGAGTGGCACCGGGCCATAGACGAGAAACTGAAGACGCTCGACAGCCTCTACGAGATGCTCAAGCAGGACCAGAATCACAGAGTAATGCTCTGGCTTGAGGCGGGCATCGTGCTCCTCTTCATCATTGATGTCGTGATGATCTTTACGGGCGGCTCGAAGTAGGCCCGGTTTCTTTCCGTCATCTTCGTCCGCCGCTGCCCGGGGTATAAAAAAATGGCGCGTCAGGTTTCCCTGGCGCGCCTGCCGCTGTGTGAGCGGTCCCCTTTGCCCTCACAGCAGCAGGGCATTTTTACGCCGTTCGGCTGGTTTTGCCAATCTTTCTTTCATACTTACGCGAAAAAGGTTCGGAGGGGTTGCTTATGGAGAATAGAGGGGCAGTCTCCCGGCGTTTCCTGAACTGGTCCTGGTTCCTCTCGTACCCTGCTGATGCAGAATCTGCTCATTATTGATCCCGAATCCGACTTCCTCGAGTGGGCCCAGCGCCACCTCTCTGCGGGCCATGTCCGCGTGGATACCGCGGGAACGGCAGAGGACGGCATGGTCAAGTTCAACGAACTGAAGCCGGACCTTGTGATCGTAGAGTTTCAGCTCAAGCCGGCCAACGGCATCGAAATCCTGAAGCGCCTCCGCCAGCAGGATCCACAGGTGATGGTCGTGCTCTGCACCGCGTATCCACCGACAAATGCCGTGATCGAAGCCATGAAATACGGGGCTTTCGATTTTCTGCGCAAGGAATCGCTGACCTATGATCTGCGTCCGGTGGTGGAGAGCGCGCTGCAGGCGCGCGAGGCGTCGCGCCTGGAAAAGCCGGCGGCCGATCCCTCGGTGGATCTTGGCGATGTGATGATAGGCCAAAGTCCGGCGATGCAGGCGGTCTTCAAAATGATCGGACGGGTTTCGCGTTCGGATGCTGCGGTGATGATCACGGGTGAGAGCGGCTGCGGCAAGGAAGTGGTGGCCCGGGCGATTCAGCGCTTCAGCCTTCGGGCGGGACGCGCGTTTGTCGCGATCAATTGCGCGGCAATTCCGGAGAGCCTGCTGGAGAGTGAATTGTTCGGTCATGAGAAGGGGAGTTTCACCGGGGCCACGGCGCAGCGCGTCGGGCGGTTTGAACAATGCGACGGCGGCACGCTCTTTCTCGACGAGATCGGCGAGATGCCGATGCATGTGCAGACGAAGATTTTGCGTGTCCTTCAGGAAGGGGAATTCAGCCGGGTGGGCGGAAACGAGACGCTCAAAACCGATGTCCGCATCATTGCGGCGACGAACCGCAATCTGGAGCGCGAAGTCGAGCGCGGAAAATTCCGTGAGGATTTGTTTTACCGGCTGAACGTCGTCCGCGTCCATTTGCCGCCGCTGCGTGAGCGACCCGAGGACATCCGCCCGCTGGCGCAGTTTTTCCTGCAGCGACTGGCAAAAAAGAGAAACAATCCGCGCCTCCGTTTTGCCGACGATGCGCTGACGCTCATGGAGAGCTACAATTGGCCGGGGAATGTCCGCGAGTTGGAGAACACTCTGCAGCGGGCGTCCGTGCTGGCGCGCTCCGATGTTATTACGGCGCTGGATCTTCCTCTGGGGCAAAACTCCGCGGCCCGTCCGCTCGAAGATGCCGGCGGTCTTACTGTCGAGGCAGCCGTGGCCCATCTGCTCGCGGCGGCTCAGGCGTCCGGCGAGCCGGTCCTGACATGGATAGAACGGCGGTTCGTAAATTCAGTTCTGACGACGCACGAAGGTGATGCGGCCTCTGCGGCGCGGGCCCTTGGCGTAAAGCCCGCGGCCTTTAAGAAACTACTCGCGCTCCCTCAGGCAGCCGGCGCGTGAAGTGCCGGCCCGGCCAGCTTGACAGCCCGGGAAAAGCCCTTAGTCTCCGCGCCCACTAAAATTACACCTCTCCTACACAGTCCATCATGGCCAACATTAAGTCCGCCGAGAAGCGCGTCCGTCAGACCGCCACCCGCACCCTCCGCAACAAAGCAACGAAGACCCGCGTGAAGAACGCCCGCAAGACGGCGGTGGAAGCAGTGAAGTCCGCTGACAAGGCGGCTCCGGCCAGGATTTCTCAACTGGCCTCCGCCGCTGACAAGGCAGCCAATCGCGGCGTGATTCACAAGAATAAGGCCAACCGGATCAAGGCCCGCATCGCCCGCGACGCGAAGAAGATGTAAGGGGCGGACTACTCCTGAAACAGGCGGCGTTCGAGGCAACCTCACGTGTTGTGTGGCATCTTCGCGCCCGCGCCGGCCCGGCCCGGATCCCGGGTTCCCATTGAAATCGCCGGTAAATTAACGCGATGCCGGTTTTCACTTTTCCAATTCCGTGCCAGGTCGAGGGCAATGATGAAATGCCTTCTTCTTTCTCTGGTGATGGTTCTGCCGCGATGGTTATCGGCGCAGATTCCGGTCATTCCTTCCGTTCCGGTCGAGCAGACCCGGATGCCGGTGTTCGCGGATTTTAAACCTGCCGCGTCGGCTCAGACAATCGAGCATGGCGCCGCGCTGGCAAATTTCCGGCTGCACTTTGACTATCGCCTGCCGAATCCCGGGAGTAAACTCGCGCTGAGGCTGGCACCGGGCCGCACCACGGAGTTCTCTGCTGGTGGCGGCGAAGCGAAGTGGCACACCGTTGATGTGCAGTTTGAGCAACTTGGAGGGAAGGCGGCAGTGATGCAGATGTCTGTGGATGGAGATCTGCTTGAAGACCCTCCTGCGCCAGATGGAGGCCCTCCCGTAAAAGACCGCGCGACAGAGACAGTGCCCGAACAGGAAAAACTGCGGTTGGATCGCGACTTTACGGTGATGGTGCGCTTTAAGGCAAAAAGTGACGGAGCGCTGTTTTCCCGATGCCGTACGGAAGAGTGGGAGCCGGATGCGAAGATGTTCGGTGTGCGGGACGGGAGCTTGTTCTACGACATCGGCTGGCTCGGTGTGGTGACAGGCAAAAAAGGCAACCTCACTGACGGCAAGCCCCATACGGCGGTGGTGCGTTCAGAGAAGGGAACCGTGTCACTCTTCGTGGACGGACACGGCGACGGGGCGAAAAAGAATCACACGCGTCCTGATGTGAAGGAGCACAGGTTTCACATCGGACGGGGAGCGGAAGGATTCGTTGACGATCTAAAAGACGGCGAGGTGGAGAACCTGCGTTACTGGGAGCGCGCGTTGAGCGATGACGAAGCAAAGCAACTCAGCGCAGGCAAAGCAGAGGCGGTGAACACCCCGCTCGTGAACTGGACGGGGCAGCCGGAGTCGGCCACTTTCCCCAAAGGCATCGCCGGCGTGCCGGTGAAACTCGCGCTCGTCGCCGGCGGCGGGGCGGAGATCCGCGACGCATGGGTGCAGCCGCTCGGCGACACTGACCACGCGCAAATTATCTCGCGATGGAACGCCGAATCCCTCGCGGAGGGCGCGAAGATTTATAATACGCTCTGCCTGACCTGCCACGGCTCGCTAACGCAGGAGGGTTCGATGCCGACATCGCGGCATTTTCACCGCGAGGCGTTCAAAAACGGAAGCGATCCCTTCCGTCAGTATCAGACGCTTACGCAGGGCTACGGGCTTATGATGCCGATGCCGCAATACACCCCGGAACAGAAGTACGCCGTCATTCACTATATTCGTGAGACGTTTCTCGCGCCAAAGAATCCAGGTGAACTGACGAAAGTGGATGACGCCTATTTGGCGTCGCTGCCGCTCGGCATGAAGACGTTGGAGCGGCAGCAGCCGGTGGACGACCCCTCGCGGCAGTTTGAAAAGATGAACTTCGGGCCGGCGCTCAACTGGACCTGGCAGGTCGCGCCGGAAAACATCGCCTATAAAGGCATCGCTGTGCGGCTTGATGCCGGCGATGGCGGCGTGTCGAAGGGCCGGGCATGGATGGTCTATGATCACGACACGATGCGTGTCGCCACGGCGACGACAGGCAGCTTCGTTGACTGGAAAGGCATCGCTTTTGACGGCTCGCACGGCACGCACACCAGCCTCACCGGTGAGCGGCTGTTCGCGAACCCGGTTGGTCCCGGCTGGGCCCATCCTTTGACGGGTTCGTGGGATGATCCGCGCTTCCGCGGACGCGATGGCAAGCCCTACGGCCCGCTGCCGCACGAATGGGCTCGGTTCGAGGGGCGCTACCTGCATGGTGCGCAGAGCATTTTGCGCTACACTGTCGGCGACGCCCGGATTTACGAAGCACCGGAGGTGATCGAATACGGCAAATATCCAACGTTCCTGCGCACGCTGAACGTGGGGAAATCCAGCCATGATTTGAAGCTGCGAATCGCTCCGGACGACGGCGCGCTGCAGGTGAAGATGACCGGTGAGGGCGTCAGGGTGGAAAGCGTCGCCGGATTTCATGTGCTCCACATTCCCGCCGCCGCGACTCCGGTGAATCTGCGCGTCGCAATGACGAAGGGTGCCGACGCTGCGACGCTGGATGCTCTGTCAAAAAGCGCGCAGATCCCGCTCGACCTCGGCACCCTCACACAAGGCGGTCCTCCGCGCTGGCCACAGGTGGTGACAACACAGGGCGTGAATGGCGCAGATGACGGCCCGTTCGCCACTGACATCATCACGCATCCCGAGAGCGCGGCGAACCCGTGGCACAGTTGGATGCGTCTCGGCGGTTTCGATTTCTTCGCCGACGGTGAACGAGCCGCGGTTTGCACCTGGATGGGTGATGTGTGGATCGTCGAAGGTCTGACGAAACAGCCGCTCGGTGAATTGAAGTGGCGGCGCATCACCACGGGGCTGTTCCAGCCGCTCGGGCTGAAGATCGTGAACGAAACCATTTACGTCTGCTGCCGTGATCAGATCGCGCGGCTCCACGATCTCAACGCCGATGGCGAGACGGACTTTATTGAGTGTTTCAACAACGATCACCAGGTCACGGAACACTTTCACGAATTCGCGATGGGCCTGCAGACGGATGCCGCGGGTAATTTCTACTACGCCAAGTCCGCGCGTCACGCGCTGCCGGCCATCGTTGCTCAGCATGGCACGCTGCTGCGCGTTAGTGCCGATGGCTTAAGCACCGAAATTCTCGCCACTGGCTTCCGCGCAGCGAACGGCGTCTGTCTGAATCCGGACGGCACCTTCTTCGTCACGGATCAGGAGGGCCACTGGATGCCGAAGAACCGTATCAATCTCGTCCGCGGCAAAGGCCCGTCCGAGTTCTTTGGCAATATGTTCGGCTATCACGACGTCACCGACAACAGTGACAGCGCGATGCAGGCACCGCTGTGCTGGGTCACCAATGCATTCGACCGCTCGCCGTCCGAACTGCTCTGGGTCCCGCGCGATGCGAAGTGGGGCGGGCTGAACGGGTCGCTGCTCAATCTCTCATACGGCTACGGAAAGATTTATACGGTTCCGTTCGAGACGGTGAATGGCCGGCCCCAGGGCGGCATGTGTGCCCTGCCGATGCCGCAGTTCCCCACGGGCGTAATGCGCGGCCGATTCCATCCGGGCGACGGACAATTCTACGGCTGCGGCATGTTCGCGTGGGCGGGGAATCAGTCGCAGCCCGGCGGGTTCTATCGGGTCCGCTACACCGGCAAGCCGGCGCTCCAGCCAATCGGCCTGCATTTCGCCAAAGGTGAAATCCGCGTGGATTTCAGCGAGGCCCTGGAGGAATCCAATGGCGGGGCGGCACGTTACTCCGTCAAAGCATGGAGTCTCAAACGCAGCGCCGGGTACGGCAGTGGACATGTGGACGAACACTCGCTGAGCGTCACTGCTGCGGAGTTGTCAGGCGGGAAATCGGTGCGGCTCACGGTTCCGAATCTGCAACCCACCATGGGCATTGAAATCGTTTGCCGGCTAACGCAGTCCGATGGCTCCGCCGCCGAGCGCATAATTGATGGCACGATCAACGAACTCCCGGAGTAGCGGCACATTGCTTAATCCTCCTCCTGAAAACGGAGATGAACTAACGTGGTGCGGGTTTTGCCTCCGGCTAACCCGCCCCCGGCGAATTCACCCCCGGGGTGAGCCCCGCCGATGCGTCTTACCCGGAGGGAAAAGCCGCACCGCTTTCTTTCCAATCCCGTTTCTATCAATTACCCGCAAAGGAACGCCTTTGAGCTGATCTGAGGGAGCTTCACGGACCGTCAGCAGCGGGCTCCGTTGAGCGTTCACGGGCTCAATCCCGGCTGCCGGGCGTGATCTTCATCGACTCCTTCTTTCCGTCGCGCATCACTTCGAGGTCGGTTTCCTGACCGATCTTCAGCACGCCCATGATAAAGGTGTAATCATAGATGTTCTTGATTTCCTTGCCCGCGAGTTTGGTGATGATGTCGCCGGCTTTGACGCCTGCCTTCGCCGCGGGACCGACGGCGCTGACGCCGCTGAGCTTCACGCCTTCGATGCCCTCCTGGGAGTAGTCCGGGATGGTGCCGAGATACACGCGCAGGCCGCCGCGACTGCCCTCGGTGGGTTTCTTCATCTCCTTGTAGGCCGGTTCATCGGTCGTCGTGGCCAGCGAGCGGGCGACGAGCATCATGAAGCGGCTGATGTTGGCGGCACCATCGTAGTTGACCTTGTCGGCGGTATCGCTGGGTTTGTGATAGTCGTCGTGGGCACCGGTCCAGGCATTGAAAATAGGCACGCCGCGCAGATAGAACGTCGAGGCATCGGTGGGGAGGTAGCAGTCCTGCTGCGTCTGGATGGGCAGTCCGGTGACCGCATTGCGGCGCTCAATTTCCCCCGCCCACCAGTCGCTGCTGCCAAGGCCCTGGAGAATGACGTTGGCGCGCAGGCGGCCGATCATGTCCATGTTCAGATTGGCGCACAGCATGGTGTTGAGTTTGGCGTTTTCGTCGCCGGTGGTTTTGGCCAGGTCACGGCACCATGCGTTGCTGCCCAGCAGGCCGATTTCCTCACCGCTCCAGCCGGCAAAGATAACGTCGCGCTTGAGGACCAGTGTGCCTTCCTTCGCCTGCGCCGCCATGGTCTGGGCAATTTCCAGGACGCCGGCCACACCTGACGCATTGTCATCGGCTCCATGGTGGATGCCGCCGCGCTGCGTTTCGGTGGCGCGGGAGTCGGATCCGCCGTTCTTGCCGAGGTGGTCAATGTGCGCGCCGATGACAAGTGCCGGCTCCGTGCTGCCGCCAGGTGCTTTGAGACGACCGAGCACGTTGTGGCCAGTGCGGCGTTCCTGACGGATATCAAGGTTCGCCGCCAGCATCACGCCGGGCAGATCGAATCCCTGCTCCACTGCGCCGGTGTCGAGTTTTTCCTGGAGCGCTTTCAGGTCCTTGCCGGCGGTCTTGAGCAGGGTGCCGGCAAGTTCATCATCAAGGGAAATGGCGGCGATGCCCGAGCCCGCCATGCTGGCATCGTAGGACATGGGCACGAGCTGCTGATTTGCCTTCGAGGCCGGGCCGCTGACTATAATGATGCCGCGCGCGCCCTTCTCGCGGGCCGTGAGGGCTTTGAAGCGCAGGCTGCTGTATTGAGCCATGCGCACGCGTTCCTCCTGACTCTGACCTTCCGGCGTGTAGCGCAGCATCATCACCCACTTGTCCTTCACATCGAGGTGGAAGTAAGATGAATAAGCCTCCGTGGCCTTGCCTTTGTCGTCGCGGCCCGCCGGAGCTTCGATGCCGTAACCTGCGAAGACGATGCCCGCCTCTTTGATTTCGCCGGCGGTGGAAAATGTCAGGGGAGTCCACTGCTTCGCGACGGTCAGCGCGCCGGGTTCCACGCCTTTAAACGCGAGCCGGTTGGCATCGCCCAGCGCCACACCGGCGGTGAACTCGAACGGGTGCAGCCACTTTCCATCGGTGCCGGCCGGCTCGAGGCCGAACGAGGCGAACAACTGAGCGGCATACTCCGTAGCCAGCGCCTCACCCTTCGTTCCCGTGCCCCGGCCTTCCAGCGCATCGGAGGCGAGATATTCAATGTGCTTTTTGATATCAGCACCGGTGATGTCGCTGGCAAATTCAGCCGCGGCGGGCACCGGCAGGGCGGGGGATGACGATTCCGCGGTCAGCCCCAGGACTGTGAGCGCCGCCGCATGATCCCACGCTGCCATGAAAATCTGTGAGGTCTTGTCCGCCGTGCGGTTCGTCGTCCACGAGAGTTGCTTTCCGTCAGGATGAAACACGGGCAGGCCATCGAATCCATCGGTTTCCGTCACCCGCACCGGTTCGTGTTTTCCGGCGGCATCCACGAGATACAGCTCGAAGTTTTCGAAGCCGTGTTTGTTCGTCGTGAAGATGAGATATTGTCCCGACGGATGAAAGTAGGGTGCCCATGACATCGCGCCGAGCTTCGTCAGCGGCCGCTGATCGCTGCCGTCGGTGTTCATCGTCCAGATTTCCGCGGTCGTTTCCTCCTCATTGAAACGCCGCCAGCAGAGGCTTTTTCCGTCGGGACTGAAGAACGGTCCGCCGTCGTAGCCGCGCACATCCGTGAGGCGTTTCACCTCCGAGCCGTCGGCGCGCATCAGGTAGATGTCCATCAGCCACGACCGCTGCCGCTCAAACTTCTCCTGTTCTTCCGGCGTCAGTTTTTCCGAATACGCGTGGCGGTTGGAAGCGAAGGCGATCCACTGTCCATCCGGGCTGTAACTACCCTCGGCATCGTAGCCCTGTATCTTTGTGAGGTTCGCCGGCTCGCCGCCTGCCAGTGGCGCGGCGTAGATGTCATAGTTCTCATCGTAATCCCAGGCGTAGCGCTTTTGTTTGCCCTCCGCTCGCTCCTTTAACTCCGCGGCTTGTTTCTGCTGAGCCGTGGCATCCGCATGGGTGGAGGCATACAGGAATTGCGCACCGTCAGGATGCAGCCATGCGCAGGTCGTCTTGCCGGTGCCGTTCGATAGCCGCCGGACATCACCACTTTCAAAATCGAGCAGGTAGATCTGATAAAACGGATTCCCCTCCTCGCGTTCACTCTGGAAGATGAGCCGCTTGCCGTCTTTGCTGAAGTAGCCTTCTCCCGCGCGTTTGCCGGAGAAGGTAAGCTGCCGCGGCTGCGTCAGAAATTGGTCCGCCGCGGAGGCTGCGGTGAGGCTGGTGAGGAGAATAAGGGGGAGCGCGCGTGTCATGGTGGATGAAGAACGCGCGCAGACTGGCGAGCTTCCTGGAATTTTCCACTGCTTGTGTGGTTGCCGGGCCGGGGGCCATTCCTCTCCTTGCCCGGTGCCGGCGGCGCATTACTGTAGCCCCATGACGCCCTATCACGATCCCGAAGGCGACCGCCTCGCGCATCTCCAGTTTTGCCTCATTGCAGACAAAATTGAGGCCGATCCCTCGCTGCTGCGCATTCCGCTGGCCAACATCGCCCGCTGGATCGGCAACGGCCACTGGGCCAAAGCGGAGCTTGGTCAGTGGCGCACATGGATTGAGGCCGCGCAGTCTTCCCCTCAGGGAATGCAGCGACTGCTGGATCTTCTCCGTGACGATAGCGAGGAGGCGCGGGAGTGGAAGGGCTGGGAGCCGTTCCCGGGCGTGCTCAGCAAAGATGAGATGGAGCCGCTCACATGGACATCACGACACTGAAGAAGATCGTCGGTGCCATCCGCACGGCGGCACCGCACCAGCGGCTGGTGCTGTTTGGCTCGGCTTCTCTGCTCGCGACTTTTCCTGACATGGGTGAGTCAGATACCCCGGTACAACGTTCGCGCGATGCTGACTTCATCCTTGATCCCTGGGACGATGACCTCGCCCTGGCCGTTCATGAGATTGTGGGCGCGAGGAAAACCTTCGACGAGGAACACGGTTTTTATGCGGATATTGTTCGCCCCTTCGCTTTCGAGAACTTCCCGCCGGGCTGGGACGCACGCGTCGTCCCGCTGGACGGATGCCCCGGGGTTTCCGCTGTTGATCCGCATGACATGGCAATTGCCAAGATCTTCGCTGGCCGGCCCAAGGATATCGAACTGCTGTCAGCCTTGATCGGGTCCGGGCGGCTTGATCCCGTGCTGCTTCACCAGCGCCTCGGCAGCATCGAAATCACGGAGTCAAAGTGGATCGTGCGCTCGCACAGCTGCCTGCGCGAAGTTGCAGAAAAAGGAGGGAAACCGCTGCCGCCATGATGACGGACGAACTGTCAGAGCGCCTCCACACGGAAGCCGTAGCGCGTATCACATGGGGCGATTTGCCGGAGGAAGTCGCGGAGACTTTGGCGGCGCAGGGCATGGACTACAGCGAAGCCGTACGCCTGGTGAATCAACTGGCAATGGTGCGAAATCGTGAAGTGCGGGCCCGGAGCCTGCGACGATTGACGCTGGGTAGCGGCGCACTCCTAATTGGAATCGTCTTTTTCGCAATTCTGCCGTGGAAGCAATGGTATGACGGGTTCGCTCTGCGTGGACCTCAAATTACTCGGAGGACTCACACTGGGGACTGGATGGTTTTAGTTTTCCTCTGGATCGGTGTGGCGGGTCTGTGGTATGTGTGGCGTGGATTTTGGGGCCTAATGGCGCCTCAAGCCGAGGAGCTTTCAGATGTGGAGTAATGGCTGCCGGGCCGCCTGCCGCATCCCCGGGCAAAATCCACGCTCGACGCGGCGGTGGAAATCCCTGAAAGCGGCGCACTCCGGGCGGCGTTTCGCCTGGCCCGCTTTTTTACGCCACAAACTCCCATGATTCCCGTTTCCCGTCTCCTTCCCGCCCTTTGCCTTTCGCTCCTCCCGCTCGCTGCGCACGCGGCACCGCAGTGGATATGGTCTTCGAAGACTGCCGGCGACAACGAATCTGTTTGGACCCGTGCCGCAGTGGATATCGCCGATGTGAAGGGCGTGCGCGTCCAGGTTTCCTGCGACAACTCGTGCGAAATCTGGATCAATGGTGAATTCGCCGGTAAAAGCAGCGAGTGGGCGGAGCCGGCCAAGGTCAGTGCCGCGAAGTTCCTCAAGCCCGGTCGCAATGTGATCGCGATCAAGGGAGCCAACAGCGGTGGAATCGCCGGGCTCGTGGCGCGCGTGGACACCGGAGGCAAAAACGCCAAAGTGCTAACCGAATCCGGCCCGGCATGGAAACTTACCTCGACCAATCCCGGGGCCGGCTGGGAGAAGGCGGACTTCGATGACAGCAAATGGCCTAACGCCGTGGCGACCGCGAAACTCGGTGATGCTCCATGGGGCAATGTGTTCGCCGGCGGCGGCAGGGGTGGCAGCGGGGGCGTCGCACTCGCACCGGGGGAAATCCAGGTGCTCCCGGGTTTCAAAGCCGAATTGCTCTACACCGTGCCGAAGGGCGAGCAGGGATCGTGGGTCAGCCTTTGCACCGACGATAAAGGCCGCCTCATCGCGGGCGACCAGGAGGGCTCGCTCTACCGGATCACGCTCAAGGGCGGCAGTGAGCCCGACGTGCAGCAGTTGGAAACGAAGGTGAAGCAGGCGCAGGGGCTTCTTTTTGCGAACGGTGCGCTCTACTTCTCCCGCAATGGCGGCCAGAGCGGACTCTACCGGCTGCGCGACACCAACGGCGACGACCAGTTCGACGAGGAAACGCTGCTGCGCAAAATTGACGGCGGCGGCGAGCACGGTCCGCATGGCGTGATCCTCACACCCGATGGCAAAGGCCTGCTCATTACCGGCGGCAATCACACGAAGATGCCCGCGCCGGAAAAAAGCCTCGTGCCGAAACTGTGGGGCGAAGACTTTATCATCCCGCGTCTCTGGGATGCGAACGGCCACGCCGCAAACATTTACGCGCCGGGCGGCTGGATTTGCCAGACCGACTTTGATGGAAAAGAATGGACACTCGTCAGCGCCGGCTTCCGCAATGAATACGATATCGCCCTGACACAGCACGGTCAGATCTTCACCTACGACAGCGACATGGAATGGGACATCGGCTCCCCTTGGTATCGCCCCACACGGGCTGTGGAGGCCATGCCCGGCGGCGACTTCGGCTGGAAGTCCGGTGCCTCGAATACGCCGGCCTATTTCGCGGATGCCCTGCCGCCGACCATTGATCTCGGGCCCGGCAGCCCGACCGGTGTGGCCACCGGAACCGGTGCGAAATTCCCTGCCAAATACCAGCACGCGGTCTATGCTGCCGACTGGACCTACGGCACGATGTATGCGCTGCACCTCAAGCCGCAGGGTGCGTCGTGGACGGCGGAGAAGGAGGAGTTTGTCGCCGGCAAGCCGCTGCCGCTAACGGATATGGTCATCCATCCGCAGGACGGCGCGATGTATTTCCTCATCGGCGGACGCGGCACGCAGAGCGCACTCTACCGTGTCACCTGGACCGGCGGCGGCAGCACCGCACCCGCGGCACCGGTGGCCCTGACCAAGGAAATGCAGCAGCGTATGGATCTGGAAAAACTTCTGGGCACAACCGGTCCGGACGCTCTGGCGACGGCTTGGGCGCACATTGGAAGTGCCGACCGCTGGATTCGATTCGCGGCGCGCGCCGTCGTGGAGCATCAGCCCGTCGCTCAGTGGAAAGACAAGGCCCTCGCCGAGACTGCGCCGGATGCCAGCATTGCGGCGCTGCTCGCCCTGACGCGGGCCGGCTGCGACACCTATGATCGCGACCCCGCCGGTCAGTTGCACCCGGCCGCCCAGGGCACTGATGGTGCGAAGAAGCCCGCCACACCGGAGCAAATCGCGTTGCGGGATCAGATTGTGAAGTCGCTCGACCGCCTCAACTGGGTCAGCCTCAGCCAAAGCCAGCAACTCGATCTGCTGCGCGTCCATGCCGTGCTTTTCGCCCGTGCGGGCAAGCCCGATGCAGCGGCCTGCGCCGTTATTCGTGCGAAATTCGAGCCTTATTTCCCCGCGAAGACGGACGAGTTGAACCGCGGCCTCTGCGAACTGCTCGCCTTCCTCGACAGCCCGCAGGTCGCCGCCAAGACGGTTTCCCTGCTCACGACCACGGGCAGTGACAGCAACGAGATCGGCGAGGCCAAAGTGATGGCCCGCAATGACAACTACGCCAAAGCCGCCGTGGATGCCGCATCCTCGCGTCCGAACCGCCAGCAGATCGCCTATGGCTACGCGCTTCGCATCGCTACTGAAGGCTGGTCGCCTGAGTTACGCCGTCAGTTTTTCCGCTGGTTCAATACCGCGCGGAAATTCCAGGGCGGTAACAGCCTGCGCGGCTTCATCGAGAACATTCGCAAGGACGCCCTCACCCGCGTGCCGGCGGAGATGAAGAAGGAACTCGAAGGGCTGAGCGAGGAACTCAACGCCCCGACTCTCGCCGATCTGCCAAAGCCTAAAGGCCCGGGCCGCGCGTGGACCATTGATGAAATTATGGCGCTCACCAAAGGCGGCATCAAAGGCCGCAGCCACGAAAACGGGCGCCGCACCTTCCAGGCCGCGCTTTGTGCATCGTGCCACCGCATGGGCGGTGAGTTCGGCGGCATCGGACCTGATGTCACGGGCTCCGCCAACCGCTATTCTCTGCGTGACCTGCTCGAGAATATCACCGATCCTTCGAAGGTGATCTCCGATCAGTATGAGTCCACGCTCGTTGAGAAGAAAGACGGCGGCACCATCGTCGGCCGCATTATTAAAGAGGAGGGCGGCGAACTTAGTGTGGCTGAGAATCCGTTCCAGCCTGAGAAGCTGACTGCCGTCAAGGCTGCGGACATCAAGGCGCGAAGCAAGTATCCCATCAGTGCCATGCCGCCGACGCAGCTCATGCAACTCAACCAGGATGAAGTGCTGGACCTCATTGCCTACCTGCTCAGCGGCGGGAACAAAGAGGACAAAGTCTTTAAGCCCTAAGGCTCAGCCCGCCGACAGCTCCGAAGGCACCCACACCGTCTTCATGCCGGCAGCTTCTGCGGCCTCGATGCCGAGCTTACCGTCTTCAAAGACGAGGCAGTCTCCCGGCGCAACGCCCATTCGCTCGGCGGCCAGGAGGAACATGTCCGGTGCCGGCTTGCCGCGAGCCACATCGGCTGGCGTGATGATGGTGGCAAAGAGGTGGTGAATGCCCACGGCGCGCAGGGAATCATGGACGATGTCAGCGTCGCTGCCGGAGGCTACCGCCATCGGCAGTCGGCCTTCAGCGGCGCGGGCGATGGCGACGACGGGTTCGATCCCGCGCACATCGGTATGATGAGCGAGATACCATTCCACTTTGTCAGCCTCCACCTGGTCGGGCGGCATGTCGTGGCAGACGTAGGCCCACTCAGGACCCCAGACCTCGATCGACAGCCCGACCTCGCGGCCGCCC
>JANNVM010000191.1:0-13382 GCA_031414455.1 Verrucomicrobiota bacterium | reverse complement strand
GAAGCCCGGACGACGCTGCTGGCTGGACCTGATTCGCTGCGAAAAGAGCCGCTCTTTCACTATAACCTGGCCTGTTACCTCGCGGTGAGCGGTCACCATAAAGATGCCAAGGCGGCTCTGCTTACGGCCTTCCGGATGGATGAATCATTGCGTCTCCATGCGCGCATTGATCCTGACCTGAAGTGCTTTCTGGACCTCATCCAATGATCCAGAGCCATATTTACCGGGCCGCACTCAAGGCAATCGGTGCATCCGTATTTTGCGGGAGTTCGGCGGCGATGTCGCGTGTCGCATTTACCATGCGATGGTTCGCATAGACTGCTGCGGCGTTCATCAGGACCACGAAAAGAATCAGTGAGGCGAGTGCCCGCCGGGCCGCTTTCCACAGTCCCTGCCCCTGTTCGCTTTGATCCAGAGCCGAGGCCCGTCCGGCATATTTTACGGCCATCCGAATGGAAATCAGGAGTCCAATATTTAGAAGGAGCACCATCCCCGTAAGAATCTTGGTGTATAGGTGCATGGAGTCGAGCGATGACATCATAGCGGCAAATAGTGGAGTTAAGAGTAATTTTTAGAAATGGCAGAAGAGCTTAAAAACTAATATAATTATGGAAAATTATCAATGCCTAATTTCTCTCGATCAAAAGATTACGAAAAGTGATTGGATTTATGGAGTTGAAATATTCATAAATGAGAAAAAAATCAGAATTTATTTGCAAAAACAGTAATTGAGGATATTTTCACCACTTACCTCACTCCTCTACTATTCCAATCGCTAATCCCTCAACCTATGAATCAGCAACCTGAACTCAACGAATCACGACTGGAACGCTTAATTCTTGCCGCGGCGGCCTCCTGTGTGGCGGCGATGCTCTATCTGCTCCTCGCAAGTCTTCTCGGCTAAGGAGGGTCTTCCAATTCCCGTTCGGAAAAGCGGCAGCCGAGAGGCTGGCCGCTTTTTTGTTTGTGATTGAGGGCGCTGATCAAAAATGCGTGAAGTCGCAAAATCGAAATTGACGAATCAGATTACTATGGCATAATTGTGCCATAATAAATTCAAAGTGGCTCGTCAAAAGAACAGTGTCGAAACGATCCAAATCACCCTCTCGGTGACGCCTGCCATCCGTGATTTTCTGGATCAATTGAGTCAGAGCGGATTCTACGGGAAAAACTCGGCGGAGACCGCCGCCGAACTGCTGAAAGCAAAGCTGCGGGAAATCAGCACCCAGCCTGGAACCCCGGGGCTGCCCTCGCGGGTTTGAGTCCCGCCTGGCCGGTGAGGCCAGGGCACGGTGCTGCCTAACATTACTTTACCTCAACACAACCGCAACCTCAACTCAAGCAAAACCCATGAACTCACCAGCCACCTGCCTTGAAATCCCGCCGCGCCTGCCCCGGCTTGCCTCTGTTCCTCCCCCCGGGCGCAATGTCATTCCGGGTCCGCCGGAAGATGAATTGCGCAAATTGGCGTTCGAAATCGTGCAGTATGATCCGGTCCTGGCCCACCTTCTTGTCAGGGCCGGCGAGCGGCTGCGGCGGAATTGAACTCGAACTCGTGCCTGGCGGGAAGAGTCAGGACGGTTTGACTAATCCACGTCAGCAAGCTGCCCGGAAATCGTTGCCTCCCGGGTGCCGAGAGACACATGACCACTGCGCGCCTCCAGTGCCGCAATCAATTCACCGAGTGCGGCCTCTTGCGCCGGCGTGGGTATTGGCGATGGTCCTGACAGGCAGATAGAGACCCCGGTAACATCTTTCCGGTCGCGAGTGCGCCATTGCCGCATGGGCTCAATTCGTCCGTCCACGCTCCGCCGGCCGTTTCCAATGACAAAATCGTCGGGGGGGCCGTCGGTTCCGAGGATGTTGTCGTGATACAGTTCCAGAGCCGCGGCGTCGCCTCCCCAGGTGCCGCTCCACGTGAGTGAAATCCGCCTGACCGGTTCCGGCAGAGAGGCGATCTGGTGTCGCGTCTCCGGTGAAAGATATCGCCAGCCTTTGCCTTCCGCTGCGGACGCCGCAAGGGCGCGCAGATCGGGCTCGCTTGTTTCGGGAGAAACCGGCCCGGTGACGGGCTCGTCCGACCAAAAGGGCACCGCCGGCTGCCAGCCCGTATCCCAATTCGCTCTCCGGGAGAACAATTTCGCGCCCACTTCGTGATTTTTCTTCTCGCCCGATCCATCTGCCGACACATAATGCCGGACAATGCCCACCACCAACAGGCTACCGAGCAATCCCCAAACATGTACCAGCGGGTCGCGCCAGTTTACCCGGCGCACGGCGACAATCATCCCGCCCAACCGGGGGATATTGGGAAATTTCAACTTCATTAGAATTATTGGATAATACTCGAACATCCAATTATTTCAACAATCTTAAATACTTTCTTCTGTGTCCGCCCCCGATCGCGAGACCATTCTTGTATTGAGCGCCGGTTTTGGTGAAGGCCACAACACGGCCGCCCGCAACGTAGCGGCCGCCCTCAAGGCGGAGTCAGGCGGGCGTGTGGAGCCAGTCATCCTCGATCCCTTCTCTCGTGCCGCGCCGAATCTGACGGCATTCATGAAGTGGGGCTATCAATTCATGACCAATCGTATGCCCGGGTTGTGGGCATGGCTTTATGAGTCCACGAGCCACGGCAACTTCGGGAATCACGTATGGGACCATTATGTTGGTCTCATGCGCTGGCTGGAGGAAACGCTGGCTGAGACCCGCCCTGCAACCGTGGTCATGACTTATCCGCTCTACGCCGCATTCATTCCCGGGCTGAATGCCGCCGTCCCCCGTCCGCAGCGCGTCTATGTTGCCGTCACCGACTCTATCACGATCCATCCCATTTGGACTCACGCGCCGGCTCACCGGTGGTTTGTCACGGATTTCTTCAGCCGGGATGTCGTCCTCCAGCAGGGAGTGCCGCCGGAGAAGTGCAGCGTCACCGGATTCGCGACCGCGGGCGCATTTTCCGGTGCGAGTATGCCGGAATCCTCCAGAGACGGTGTCCTCTACCACGCCACCACTTCCCGGAGTCACGTCAAGGCAACGCTTATGGGACTCCTTCGCGACCTCCCGCCGGACGTTCCGCTGACAATTGTCACCGGCCGGCACGAAGCGCGCCTGCGGCCCCTTATTGAAAGGCAGATTCGTCTCCTGGGCGGACGGCGATCCGTAAACCTCCACGGCTGGTGCGATACCATTCCTGAGTTGACCGCCCGCAGCCGGGTCGTCCTCACCAAAGCCGGAGGGGCGACAACGCACGAGTGTCTTGCCGCGGGAGTCCCCGCCGTGATCAATTATGTCATTCCCGGACAGGAAGAGGGCAATGCCCGATTGCTTGAACTGACCGGCTGCGGCTGCCGGTCCGAGGATCCGTCTCAGACGGGAGCCCTGCTTCGCGAACTGTTCACTGGCGATGGTCTCGCGCAAATGTCGCTGGCCATGCAACAGCATCGTCGTGCCGACGGAGCGGCCCGGATGGCCAGAATGATTCTGGCCGGCGAATAAGCTTCAGCCAGCGCAGCGCGGACAGTTTTCGATCCAGTGCCCCGGTGAAATCTCAGCATAGGGAGGGCGCTCGTGGATCAGCGGTACCCCGGGAGCGCTGGTGTTTCGCGGGCAGAAGCGGCAGCCTTGCGGCATGGCGTCCAGCGACGGCACCATGCCTTCGATGACAGGAAGATGGGTGCCAGGTGTGCTGTCGAGCCGGGGGATGCTCGCCAGCAGCCCGCGCGTGTAGGCATGGCGGGGATTGGCAAAAATCTCCGCAGCGCTGGCGCGTTCGACGATGCGCCCGGCGTACATGACGACGACCTCCTCACACATCTCCGCGATGACGCCGAGATCGTGCGTGATCAGCAGGACACTCATGCCCATACTTCGCTGGAGGTCACGGATGAGGTCGAGGATTTGCGCCTGGACGGTAACGTCCAGCGCGGTGGTCGGTTCATCGGCGATGAGGAGTGTGGGGTCCAATGCCATGGCGATGGCAATGCCGACGCGCTGTCTCATGCCGCCGCTGAGCTGGTGCGGGTATTCGTTCACGCGGATTTCGGGTGCGGGAATCATCACCCGGCGGAGCGCTTCGACAGCTTTGTCACCGGCATCGCGCTGATTGAGGCCCTCGTGGAGGCGGAAGACCTCCGCCACCTGCCGTCCGACTTTGTGGACGGGGTTCAGCGACGTCATGGGTTCCTGGAAAATCATGCCCATGCGGTGCCCGCGCAGTTTCCACATTTCCTGCTCCGTGGCGCGGGCGAGGTCGCGGCCTTCAAAGTGAATGCTTCCGCCGGTAATGACACCGCCCGGATAAGGCAGCAGGCGCATGATGCTCATGCTGGTGACGCTTTTGCCACAGCCGCTTTCGCCGACGAGTCCCACCACTTTGCCGCGCGGCACGGAGAAACTGACGCCATCCACCGCGGTGACCCGCCCGGCATCGGTATCGAAGGCGACGCGCAGGTCTTTGATGTCGAGAAGCGGAGCCTCACTCATGCGTCTGCCTCCTTCCACTTGTCATACGTCAGGATGCGCGGCGGGAAGGTGCGGCCCTCCTTCATGGCGCGCAGGGTGTCTTCCTTCATTTCGGTATCAACCCAGAAGAGGTGAAACTCCTCCCAGTCACGACTGGTGCGCACGTTGAATCCCCGGGGCCAGCGCAGCCAGCGCCATTGGGCCACACGGTAGTAGTCCTGCACCCATGCGGGCACGAAGGCCGCGTCCTCATGCAGCCAGGCCATCATCTCACGGGCAAGCCGCACGACCTCCGGCATGTTGTCGGCCTTCTCGTAGGCTTCGATGAGGGCATCCAGTTCTTTGCTGGCGGTCTGCGTCTCGTTATTCGTGTCCGTCTTGATGGAGCCGTCCTCTTTATAGGCGTTGGAACTGTGCCACGTTTCGCGGAAGCGCGGGTACATCTCCACGGACACATTCTTTGCCCCAAAAATGAGTTCGTGCTTCTTCTCGTCTGATTTCTTCCACGCGGCGGTCTGCTCAAGGATCTCCAGATTGAACTCCACGCCTGATTTGACGGCTTCCTTCTTCAGGATGGTTAGCACATCGGCAAACATCTTGTACCCAGTGGTCATCGTGAAGGAGAGCCGCTCGTTCCTGTCGTTCACGAAAATACCGTCGGGCCCGCGCTGAGTGAATCCCGCCAGGGCAAAGCACTTCTCAGCGGCGGCGATGTCGAAGGCGCGGGCCTTGATGCCCGGGAACGTCACTTCGGGGTAGCCGTCGGAACTGGTCTGCATCCGGGTGGCATCCCCTTTGAAGACTTCGCGAATCGCCAGATCCCAGTTCATCGCGTAATGGAGTCCCTGGCGAATAACTTTCTCTTTCAGCAGCGGGCGCGAACAGTTGATGCTGAATCCCCAGGTGACACGCGGGATCTGGTTATAAAACAGGATTTTCTCAATGTAGCCGCGCGACACCCGGGGATCGTCGCCGGGCAGCTTGCGGTGCCAGTATTCGGACAGACGCATGGTGAAGATGTCCAGTTCTCCTTTGCGGAAGACCTCGAAAGCCTTGGTCATGTCGCGGATGGTTACGAAGCTCATGCGGTCCACATTGTAGCGATAGCGCATGTGTTTCAGGTCCGCCGCCCACCAGTTCCTCACTTTGGTGAGCAGCATGCGGCGGCCTTTGTCCACATTTTCCGGGCGCACTTCGTAGGCGCCGGTCGTGGGTTCAAACTTCCACTGATACACATCCTGCCAGTCGTCCGCGAGTTCGAGATAGAAGTGAACGGGCACCGGACGGACGGAATCCGCTGCCTTGAAGAGCAGGTCCGGCTTCTTGTCGCGCATCGTGATGGCGATGGTGAGGTCATCAAACTTCGCAATGCGGGTGTAGGTGTCCGTGTAGAACTGCTGATACCAGAGGTCAGCCGTGTGGTTGCACCGCATGAAGAAGAAGCAAAAGAGGTAGTCGTCGGCACGCACAGGGACGCCGTCGCTGTAGGTGGCGCGCGGGTCCAGTTTGAAATAGACGGTGCGCCCGTCGGGATCGAAAGCCCAGTGGGTGGCCAGTTGCGCATACCACTGGAAAGTATCCGGATGCATGACGGCCAGTTTGAGAGCGTTGGCGTCCAGGATATATTTGCGGAAGGCGCCGCTGGCATCGGGTCCGATGAAACGAAGCGTGCGCGCAAAGTCGGGCATGTATTGATAATAGGTGCCGCCCTTCTTTGCCGAGGGATCTCCCAACTCCGGGACCCCGGCACCGTCTTCCCATTTCAGATCCGCGGGCACTTTGTCCGGCGTAGAGAAAATGAAGAAGTCAGGGTAACGGCGGAAAAACTCCATCGCCTCCTCCGGAAGCGGGGCGCGTTCGGGTTTGTAATTGAAGGCGCGCTCTTCCTGCCGGCAGCCGGTGAGCGCGGCGGCTGCGGCCCCGGCGCTCAATTGCAGGGCGCGGCGGCGGGTGAGGGCCGGAGAGTCTGGCGCGGGCGGGTTCATCGGTAGGTGGTGAATTTGCGCGGATCGAAGGCTTCCCGCACGGCTTCGCCCACAAAAGTGACCAGGAGCAGCACGGAGACCAGGCCGCCGAAGGCCGAAAGCACGATCCACCGGGCGTCTTTGTTATCGAGGCCCACCTGGAGCATCTCGCCCCAGCTTGGCGTGGGGCGGGGAAGGCCGAAGTTGAGGAAATCGAGGGCGGTTAGTGCGCTGATGCCCGCGGCGACGGTGAAGGGCAGGAAAGTGATGAGTGTGGAAATGGTGTTCGGCAGAATGTGCCGGAAGATGAGCCGCAGCGGCCCGGCGCCGGCGAGCCGGGCGGAGGCCACATAATCCCGCGCCTTTTCCTTGAGCGTGGCGGTGCGGAGGAACCACGCCTTCGTGGTCCAATCGAAGATCACCATGATGAGCAGCAGCAGCAGAATGCGCGTGACGGTGCCTGTATCGGCCGGTACGAGGGAGATGCCGATCATTACGATGTAAAGAAACGGGATGTTGGCCCATATTTCCACGATACGCTGGCCTATCAGATCCACCGCGCCACCGAGATAACCCATGAGGCAGCCGATGATGATGGCAACCAGCATGGTGAGCAGTGTGTAGCTGAGTGAGAAGAGGATGACATTCCGAAAGCCATAGACCATGCGGGAGAGCACGTCGCGTCCGGTGATGTCCGTGCCCAGCCAGTGACGGTGTTCGGCATTCGGAGGCTGCGGATGATTCACGCCCGGGCGAAAATCACTGTCCTGCGGTCCCCACGGAATGAGTGGCATGAGCACCCAGTTTCCTTTGCTCTCCTTCTCCAAACGATCGTCCAGCGCGCGGTAGTTGGTCTCGTAGTTGTAGTCTTCGCCAAACGTGGTGCCGGGAATGATGGCGCCGTATGTGGGGAAGTAAGTCTTGCCTTCGCAGCGCACGATGAGGGCACGCCCGTTGACCCACAGTTCCGCTGCCAGGGCGAGCACCAGCAGCACCGCCAGCACAATGAGCGACCAGAAGCCCCGCTTGATGGAGCGGAAGCGCTGGAGGCGTTTGCGGGTGAGCGGGTTGAGTGGCATGGGATCAGTCGAAACGAACGCGCGGATCCACGAGAGCGACAAGGAAGTCGCTGAGGATATTGCCGAGGAGCATGAAGAGTGCGGAGATGGTCACGATGGCCATAACGATGGGATAGTCGCGGTCCACGATGGACTCAAAGCCCAGCAGTCCGAGGCCGTTGATGTCGAAGACGCGCTCAATGAGGAACGACCCGCCAACAAAGGCCGAGAGCGCGAAGCCGAGATTTGTGGCGATGGGAATGAGCGCATTCCGCAGCGCGTGGCCGGTGATGGCTTTGTGATAAGGCACCCCTTTGGCCACCGCGGTGCGAACATAGTCTGCCGCCAGGTTATCCATAAGCTGGTTCTTCATCAGCATGGTGAGGAAGGCGAAGGCACCGATGAGGTAACAGCACAGCGGCAGCGCGCTGTGGTGGAGAATGTCGAGGAGCTTGCGTCCGGTGCTGAGATCTGTGAAGTTGTAACTCGTTAGCCCGCCGGTGGGGAACCAGTCATTCCGCACGAGGAACGAGGTCGCCAGCAGGGCGGCGAGCGCATAGCCGGGAATGGCGTAGCCGCCGAAGATGAGCGACGACGACACATTATCCTGCCAGCGGCGGTGCTTGAGTGCTTTGAAGATTCCCAGCGGAATGCTGATGCAGTAGCTGACCAGCAGCGTCAGCACGGCAAAGTAAATCGTCGTCGGCCAGCGGGTCAGAATGACAGCAAGGACCGGCTCACCGTAGCGGAAGGACCTGCCGAAGTCCCCCTGGATCACGCCGGAGAAACGCTCGCGGTAGATTTCCATCTTCTCAATCTCCGGTGGTGGCGGTGCGCCGGGACCGGGCGTCTGCGCGCCGGCTTCCGGTTTCTTCTTCGGCACTGCGCGCCACTTCCAGGTCCCGTTCGGTTGTCCGTCAGGATTCAGTAATTCAAATTTCCCTGGCTTAATCCGTTTCACCAGCAGCGGATCGCGCGGCCCCGGCGAGCGCACGCGCAGTTCCTTCTCGTCTTTGCCGAATTCCAGCTTCTTCCGCTGGTCCGCATACGGCCAAACACCAAGCCATGCGAAGTATCCCTCCACCGGCCCGATATCGAGCCGGTAAGTAATCTTCAATTGTTCCAGCTGATCCTCCGATAGCGCCTGCGCCCCGCCCGGCCCGGCACTGGCTCCGCCGTCCCCGGCCTTCCGCATTTCTGCCAGCCGCTGCTCCATTGGTCCGCCGGGCACGAATCGTGTCAGCAGGAAAACCACGAGCGTGACGCCAAAAAGCGTCGGAGGAATGAGCAGGAAGCGGCGGAGGAAGTAGGAACCCATGCGGCGCGCCGTGGCTGTCGTTGGTTACTGACGTCCGCCCTGGGGATCGAAGTCCACCGGAATACGGACGCCGGGGAAATCCTTCAGGGTCAGCGATAGCAGAAGCCCCCACTCCTTCTCCTCGCGGTTGTCGCGGACGATGGCTCCCACGCTGGCGACCCAGCTGGTGAGGTCACGGTGAATGGAATACTGCTGCGTCTCCAGCGTGCTGTCGTCCATTTCGTAACGCTCGTAAATACTGAATCCCCAGTTCTCGCTGAGCCGGGCGTAGGCACCGAAATCAAGGAGACTGCTGTCGGAGAAAACCGGATGATCACTCAACATGCGGTGGCCGACGGAGAACTCAACGGAGTCAGTCGGCATAAAGGTGGCCCGGGTGTTGATTTCGCTGAAATTGCCGGTGCGGTCGCTGATGGGCACCTGGGCACCGATGTTGAACCTTGCCCATGGGACCGGGTGCCACGCGATATCCTGATAGAGATTGGAAAAGTCGCGGTCGTATTCCGGATCTTCGATGAAGGCGTCAATGTAGGTGTTCGACGAGAGCCAGTTGTAGGTGGTGCGGTTGCGGCGCGTTTGGAGGCGCTGGGCGACACCGAGACGGACGAGGTTCCAGTCGCGCAGGCTGTCGATGGCTTTGAAGTTGGAGACTTCGAGCGGGCGCGGGCGGGTGGACGGGGCGACGTGATCAATCCCCATGAAACCACCTCCGAGATCGTCGGCGCTGACATAGGACCAACTGGCATAGGGCTGGACGATGTGGCGGAGTCCATCAAGGCCAAGGGAAGGAACGACGACATCGTCATAGACCCGGGAGATCTTCATGGCCGCATCAAGTCCGGCGGCAAAGATGAGGCGGCTGGAGTCGTCAGGCTCCGGGCCGCCAACGTCGGAGTAACTGGCGTAGCCGATGCCGGCGCGCGGAGTGAGAGTGACGGCTCCGTCGTAGAAACGGAATGGATAGTAGAGTTCGTTCCACGAGTAGGAGCGGGTGTAGGCGGGGTTGATGAGGCTGTCGTTGAGCCGGTCAATTGCCGCCTGATTTACGGGGTTCGGCGGGAGGGCCTCGAGAGTCTCAATCTGACTGCGGATGGAGCGCTCGCCGTCGTCGCTCAGGTGCTCTTCGAGAATGCCAATGCTGGAGTTGCTGGCATAGAAGAGCCCGGTGTTAAAGAAAGGCTGGCGGACACGGTCGAGGGCCAGTTCGGGCAGGCGGGTGTCGCTGTTGTAGAAGTCGTTGACGCGGAATCTGCTGAGCAGGCTGATTTCGCCGCGGTCGTGGCGCTTTACGAAGTTGACGATATTGTCAGGCTGCGGGTCGTCCCGGAAATCGTATGGGAAGAAGTCTTCATAGAAAAACCCGTCGCTGATTTTATTGATGTCCACGTCCACATAGAAGTCACCCTGTTCGGGGCCAGGCAGATAGACCCGGTGATGGAGGTTCACGCGGTAGCGGTTGTTATCCACGAACTCGCGGGAGGCGGAGGAGGAGCCGGTGCTGCTGGTCTGCGGATCGGTATCGTAGAGCCAGTAGAACTTGAATTTGCCGAACTGCGATGAGCGCGGGTAGCGGCGGGATTCGAGATCAAAGCCTGTGCCAGCGCCGCGCTGCGAGTAGAGATCGAGCCGGTATTTGACGATGCTGTGATCGCCGACGGTGGTGCTGTACTGGTTGAGCAGGAAGGCCCCGAGATTGCTGCGGTATCCGGGGATGAGGGAGTAGCCGAATTCGCCATCGAGCGGCTGGGAAACGTAGGGCAGGTAGAACAGCGGAGAGTCACCGGCGAGGATCTTGAACTTGTGGAAGACGACCCGGTCGCCGGGATAGATGCTGACCTTGTCCGCGGTAATGCGGTAGCCGGGATCTTCGCTGTCCTCGGTGGTGAATTCCGGCGCGTCGAGCTTAATGACGGAAATGTCACTGCCGCCGCCGGAGGAAGAGACGTTGGCGGCCTTGAAGAAGAGCGGCTCGATGCTGCTCCTCATGCCGGACGCGTCGAGCTGGCGGGAATTGAGATTGTAGGTGGCGTTCTCACCGCGGTAGATCACGCCCTCGCGGTAAATGGCGACATCGCCGGAGAAGCGGAGTTGCTCGGTGGCGGCGATGTATTCGGCGCGGCCCGCGAAGACTTCCATGCCGTCGGACTCAAAGTGCAGCATGCCGGACGGCGGTTTGACGACGACATTGCCCTCTTTGGTGAGCTGGAAGTTGGAGACATCAATGCGGAGGTTGCCGATGGTGTCGAGTTTCTCGCGCAAGGCATCCAGTTGCGTCGTCTGCGCTGCGGCGCGTCCCGTAAGGAGTGCGGCGAGGAGGCAGAGAAGCGGCAGTAGTTTCATGGTCGGATCGGAGGGCGCCGCAGTCCGGCGGCGGCGGCGGTATCCGGACTAAATGGGAAACCGCGGAAATTGCAATCTTTGACTCCCGGGGATTTTATGTGAGGAAATCAAAGAAAAGAGCCGCGGCCCTTTGCGGACCGCGGCTCCCGGGAAGTGATGATTCCGGTTCAGGGGGCCACGGGCGGCGGATCGTTGGGATTGTTGAGGTTCTGCGCCCAGAGGCGGAAGAACGTCCTGCTGTCGGCGAGGGAAAGCCGGACTTCCATGGTGCGCACGCCGTTGATCTCCTCAATGACTGTGGGCGCAGGATTGACGTCATCCCATCGGGTGAGATCCTCGGAAACCTGAGCGTGCAGCTTGACCCCTATCACGGAGGTGTCCTCAGGATAAGTGAAGATCACTTCGTTGCCTTCGATCCGCCATGCGGGAATGGGCTCGTCCGCCGGCTGGGGCTCCAGAGGATTGAGGCGCATGGAGAACTCAAGGCCGTTCATGAGGCCGTCAGCGTCGGGGTCAGCATAGAAACCCGAAATCCCCGGGTCATCAATTTCCGGCGAATCCCACCAAATATTCTTCCAGTCGTCATACGTCGGCAGGGCCACGGAAAATTCGAGGAACCTCGGCTGGCTCATGCCAAGGAGGTTTTCCACGTAAACCATGATTTTGTAAACGCCGACCGCATGGGGGATGATATCGAGGTCACCGGTGAGGCGGTTGAGGCGCAGGTGGATAAAGTTGGGTTTCTCCAATCCGGTCTTCGGGTCTGTTTCATGCAGCACCATGAACTGGTTGTCCGGCGTTAATTCCACCGGCGTGCGCTGACCGTTGACAACCGGACCCCATGCCGGCTGGCTCGTTAGGCCGCCCTGCGGACCGGTGACCGGCGCCGGAGGAAACAGCCACGGCACCCATGTCGGGGCTAGCGGTTGATTGGGCCATTCATCGATTATTGTCAGAGGATCGTCCAGCGGGATGAGGATGGTGGGATCACCCGGGTCGCGGATGGCCGGCGGGAAAAACTCGAAGAATTCGCGCGGCGGATTGGACGGCTGCATGGGAGCAATGTCCACGGTGTTGAAGAAATCCCAGTTAGTGACCGGAAAGCGGGCATTTCCGTTGGTATCGAAGTCCAGCCCCTCCGCCACGAGCCGCGCGTGAACGATTCCCGTGCCGGGGGTGAATCGGATCTTGGTAGCACCCCTGCTGACCGTCAGGGGATCCATGCCGGTCGTCCTGTCAAAAACGCCATGATAGGTGATGGCGATATCTTCAAGACGCTGCGATTGAGAATCGGTGGGATTGTCCCTGGGCACATAGACAGGATCATCAAAACCGAGCGGACTCGGCGTAGGACTATTCGGTCTCGGCGGGCTTTCGGGGAGGCGGACGGTTCTGTTCTTGTTGACCGCGTCCCGGACGCGCACTTTCCATGGACCCGAGCTGGTCGTGGGAATGCGGGTGCCCCAGTGGCGCACGGTGGTGAAGGTCCAGTCGGTCGGGTTGCGCAGTTCCGCTACATTCTGATCCCAGCGGCTTTCCACATAGTCTTCCCGGTGCGGCACGTAGAGTTCGCTCTCCATGGTTCTGCCGGTTTCCCAGCCGACTTCCGCCGGTGCGATGAGTTTGATTTCCATGTCGCCGCGGCGCTGATGGTAAAAGCGCACCCGGACCTCAACGTGCTCAAGGCGCATGCCTCCCGGCGGCGGCGGCAGCAGGATTTCGACAGGAGTTCCGTCGAGAGGGATCATTTGCCGGGCACCGGTCTGGAGGTAGAGGCCGCCGGTTTCGGTCGTCCGGGATCCAATGTATTTTCCGAAATCATCGGCCGTGACGTCGGTGATCTGCCGCGGCACGAACGGGTTGAATGGCAGGCCCGGCCATTTTTTGGCGATCGTGACGGCCTGGTAGGCATCAATGAGGCCTGCACCGAGGGCGTAGTGCATGGGGTTCCCCGTGCGGGACATGCGCCACTGGGTGTCCCAGAGACGCCCGTCAAAAGTCACCCGGGTGTCGTTACACACCCGGCTGGAGCGCAGGAGGATTTCCTTAACATCGCGTGCACCGAGATTGGGGTTGGCTTCCAGCATGAGAGCAGCAATGCCCGCCACCTGAGGCGCCGCTGCGGAGGTGCCGTTGAAATTGAAGTCGTAGATCTTGTTCTGGACGTGAGTGGTGGTGCTGAGAGTGGGGATTCCCTGGGAGAAGCGGCGGAAAGGAGCGGGCAGGTCGTTCACTTCG
>JANNVM010000190.1:0-1689 GCA_031414455.1 Verrucomicrobiota bacterium | reverse complement strand
CACCACCTTCGAGCAACTCCGCCGGCTGATCCCCGGCCCCTCATGGAACGACCCGCCGCCGTGGAAGCTCCGCAATGACGACGGCACACTAACCGGAATTATCCCGCTCCTCTCCAGCCAGGTGAGCTACATCGGCATGACCGCCTCCTCGAAAAAGTCCTCCGCGATCTTGAGTCCGGCACCATCATCCGCGAAGAACAGGACCACACCCTCGCCACCTGGGAACCCGCCCTCACCGGCGCCCCCGCCCTCCACCGCCCGGAACTGCCCCTCCTCCCCTGCGGCACCGCGGGCCGCGAAGACTGGCGGCCATACATCCAGGGCCAGGACTAACTGGACGCTATCCCCTACGCAAGACCAGCCCGGCTTCTGGGCGTTACGCGGGACAGTCATCGGGAAGGGAAATGCCGCGCCATTAACACGTTGAGCCGCTGCTGCGGCTCCTCCCAGTCCACCGGCTCCATAAACATGCCGTGTACCCCGCCCGCCAGTGACCGCCCGATGAGTTGCAGAGGCCTCCAAATCTTGCGCCCGTCATCCAGCGGAACCTCGCGGCCCATTAATGACCTTTCCTCCGCGCCGGTGACCCGGAATATCCGGTGCTGCACGACCGCATCGCCCAGGACCTCTGCTCGGTCGTCGTCAATACCGGCGAGTTGGGAGCGGATAGCCTCTCGTAATTCATCCCGGACGTTCGCCGCCTCGCGGGGGTAGGCCGCGATGGTGAATTTCACATCGCCATTTCTCAACTTTTCCATCGTTGAGTGTTTCAACTCCAGTTCGTTCATCAGGTCTTGAGCATTCCGGATGATGAGGATCACCGACTCACGAAACTCTTCAGGCACTCCAAACTCCTCCGGTAAATCTTCGTTTGGAACGTCGCGATCACTGTACAAGCGGTCCCGGAAATGGTCCCACACGGCTTTCGGAAGTCGGTAGATATCCGGCGCGCTACCTGGGGAGGCCGCCGTCGGGGCGGGGTGCGGCGCTCTTCGGTCAGCAGCGCCGGTCCCGGCGAATTCCGGCAGCTGACCTGAACGGATTAAGGCTGCGGCGTGTTTTGGAGAAACGGTTTTAGGGTCGTTTGCCGGCCCCGTTTGGCCGATCCAATAGCCGGCGGTAACACACGCCACGGCAACGATGAGGAGCAGGAGCAGTCGTTTGAAGATGCTAGAGGAGGATGTGCTCATGAGAAGCCGGGCAGAAGTCCTATTTGACATTCAGAATAGGAGAAATGTTCAATAAATCCACCCTTGCCGCAGCCTCTTGCCGCACCATCCCGTGTATAAAGCTAAGGCCTGTTCCGGCCTGCGGACCACTGTCCCTCCAATGAGCGCCCGCAACCACCGCATCGAGGGCCGCTGGCTCAAGATCCTGCGCACCATGCCCGTGCTGCCGGTGATCCCCGGCATCGCCGACTAGCTGAAGGCTCAGAGGCTTGAAATCACCGCCGACCAGAACCCCACCTACGCCGGCGAAACCTTCGACCCCGACCGCTTCCCCGTCGTCTCCCGGCTCGTCTTCAAATACTTCGAGACTCCCTCCGCGTTCGAGCTGTTCTGCATCAAGCCGGTGCAGTCCACCTACACCACGCACGTCTGGTTCGCCCTCTGCCACGCGTTCATCTACCGCCCGTGCACCGCCATCCTCGTGATGCACACGCGGCAGGAGGTCCGGAAGAAAAAGAAG
>JANNVM010000189.1:0-6985 GCA_031414455.1 Verrucomicrobiota bacterium | reverse complement strand
CGGCGCGAATCCTGCACCGGTGCCGCCCCTGCCGGGGCTCCCGCAATCTTTGGCTGCGGGTCCGGTGGCTTACGCCACCGGCTAATCTATTCCAGCCCTCCGGGCTTCGGATCCTTTGATTGCTTAAGTTAGCGCCTATGGTGCTCCGTCCCCCGTCCCTCCGTCCCCCCCTCCCCCTTTTGAAAGAAAAAACAGACATCCTCATCGCCGGTGCCGGATTCTCCGGCATGGTATTGGCCGAGCGCTTTGCGGCGCACGGGTTGAAGTGCGTGGTGGTGGAAAAGCGCCCGCACATCGGCGGCAATGCGTGGGACTGCGCGGATCGGAACGGGGTCCTCTATCATCCCTACGGACCGCACTACTTCCGCACCAACAGCCGGGTGGTGCGCGAATACCTGTCGCGGTTCACGGAGTGGCAAAAGGTGGACTATCGCATCCAAAGCTGGACGGACGGACGTTACTGGAGCTTTCCGGTGAATCTCACCACATTTGAGCAGCTTGTCGGGCGCGCAGCGACGGAGGATGAATTCAAGGCGTGGCTCGCGGAAAAGCGGGTGCCGATTCCCGATCCGAAAAACAGTGAGGAAGTCATCCTCTCGCAGGCAGGGCATGAACTTTACGAGAAGTTTTTCCGCGGCTACACGATCAAACACTGGCACCGCCATCCGCGCGATCTCGATCCCTCCGTCACCGCCCGCATTCCCATTCGCACCAACCGCGACGATCACTACCTGAGGGAGGAATTTCAGGCGCTCCCGAAACTGGGCTACAACCATCTCTTTGAGCAAATCGTGGAGGCCTCGCCGCGGCTGGAGATCCGGCTGGAGACCGATTTCCGCGAAGCCCGCCAGCGTTACGAGGCGCGGCACATCATCTACACCGGACCGGTGGACGCTTATTTCGATTATTGTTATGGCCGTCTCCCGTGGCGTTCGCTGAGGTTCGAGATGGAATCCTTCACCGCCGAACGTCTCAAGCCGCGCGAGGCCATCGCCGGAAAGCCGGGATTCTGGCAGCCGGCCATGCAGGTGAACTTCCCCAACGATCACGACTACACCCGCATCGTGGAGATCAAACACGCCACCCAGCAGCAGTCCGACTGCTCGAACATCGTCCGTGAATACTCGCAGGATGACGCTCCGGGGCGTGAGCCCTACTATCCCATTCCCGCACCCGATGCCCGGGCGCTCTACGAGAAATACCGCGCCCTCGCCGCCGCCGAGCCTGGCGTGAGTTTCTGCGGACGCCTCGCCACCTACCATTACTACAACATGGATCAGGTCACGGCCATGGCGCTCCATGAGTTCGACCGCCTCACCGGCCCTGGAGGGCCGTTCGCGGGGCTTGCCACTGTCTGAATCATTCACCACCTATACAAACACATCCCATGACACCAAAAGAGAAGCTCGCTAACGGAACCGCCGTCATCGGCGTCCTCGGACTCGGCTATGTCGGTCTGCCACTCGTGCTCGGCTACGCTGAGAAAAACATCCGCGTCATCGGCTTCGATATTGATGACCGGAAAGTGGACGCGCTCAACGCCGGTCAAAGCTACATCCAGCACATTGGCGCAGAACGTGTGGGAAAAGCAGTGAGCGCCGGCCATCTCAGTGCCACCAGCGACTTCTCGCGCATCCCGGAGGCGGACGTCATCATCATCTGCGTGCCGACGCCGCTTGATCTGCATCATGAGCCGGACCTCAGCTACGTCCGGGCGACACGGGATGCCATCGTGCCGCACCTGCGGGCCAACCAGCTCGTCTGCCTTGAAAGCACCACCTATCCAGGAACGACGGATGAGGAATTCGTGGGCCCCATCGAAGACCGGGGCTTCACGCTGGGCAAAGACTTCTTCCTCGTCTTCTCGCCCGAGCGCGAAGACCCGGGCAATCCCGACTTCCACGGCACGGGCATCCCGAAAGTCGTCGGCGGCCACTGCCCGGCCTGTCTTGAGCAGGGCGTCGCCGCCTACGGCGCGATTTATAACAAAGTCGTCCCGACCTCCTCCACACGCGTGGCGGAACTGGTGAAACTGCTGGAGAACATCTTCCGGGCCGTGAACATCGGCCTCGTCAACGAAATGAAGATTGTGGCCGACGCCATGGGCATCGACATTTGGGAAGTCATTGATGCCGCCAAGACGAAGCCATTCGGCTTCACCGCATTCTATCCCGGCCCCGGGCTCGGCGGTCACTGCATTCCCATTGATCCCTTCTACCTCACCTGGAAGGCGCGCGAATTCGGTATCCACACCCGCTTCATCGAACTCGCCGGAGAAATCAACGAAGGCATGCCGCACTATGTCGTCCGCCGCGCCGGCGAGCGGCTCAACAGTCAAAAGAAAGCGCTCAACGGAAGCCGCGTTCTCCTCATGGGCCTCGCCTACAAACCCAACGTGGACGACATGCGCGAAAGCCCCACCTTCAAACTGTTCGATCTCCTGCGCGCCCAGGGCGCGGAAGTCAGCTTCTACGATCCTCACGTTCCCGTGATCACCCCGACCCGCGAGCATGCCGAATACACCGGCTGGAAATCCATTGAGTGGAATCAGGCCACCGTGAGCAGTTTTGATCTCGTACTGATTTCCACGAACCATGCGAAATACAACCTGACAGAACTCGCCGCATGGGCGCCTGCCATTGTGGATACCCGCAATGCGATGGCGAACACCGTGACGAAAGCGGGCCAGGTGACGAAGGCGTAGGCCCTCACGCAACAGGCAAGGCCGCCATGAAAGACACTGTCGCGGACATCTACAAAGACGGGAGTTATGCCGCGAAGAATCCTTCCTGCGGGGAGGAAAACGCGGCGTGGAAAGCCGGCCAGGTCCTGCGCATGCTGGAAAAGGCGGGGCTCAAACCGCAGACGGTGTGTGAAATCGGCTGCGGGAGCGGCGGCATCCTCGAGTTCATGCACGGCGTCATGCCGCAGGGGACTTCATTCACCGGGATCGAGCCGATGCCGGAGGCGTTTGCCGTCTGCTCCGCGAAAAGCCGTGAGAGGCTGGATTTCCGGAACTGCACTGCCGCCGGTGTTCCGGAGGTCTTTGATCTGGTGCTGCTCCTCGATGTCTTCGAGCATGTGGAGGATTACATGGGCTTTCTGCGCTCCCTGACACGGCTTGGCAGGCAGTTCATTTTCCATATTCCCCTCGATATGACTGCGCAGATGGTGCTGCGCGATGAACCAATCATGCGCGTGCGCCGTCAGGTGGGACATCTCCACTATTTCAGTAAAAACACCGCCCTCGCCGCGCTGCGGGATACCGGTTACGAAGTGCAGGACTGGTTCTACTCCGACACCCGCGGCAGTGCTTATGCTCCACTGCGCACGCGACTCCTGAAACTGCCCCGCCGGCTACTCATGAAGATCGCTCCCGACTTTGCTGTTCGCCTCCTCGGCGGCAATCCCCTGACGGTGCTGGCCCGCCCGGCAGCCTCACCCGATTGAACCTCCAGGATGAAACTCGCTGCAATCGGCTCCGGCGCATGGGGCCGCAACATCGTCCGGACGCTGCACCACATGGGTGCTCTGGGTGCCGTGGCGGAATCCCATCCTCCCCTGCGCGACCAACTTGCCGCCGACTATCCATCGCTGGAAATCGTCCCGTGCTACACAGAACTCCTCAGTCGTCCTGACATCGTCGCCGTTACCATCGCGACCCCCGCGCCAACGCATCACCGCATTGCCAAAGACTGCCTGCTCGCGGGGAAAGATGTCATGGTGGAAAAGCCGATGACGCTCACCGCTGCTGAATCAGAGGATCTCGTGGAGACTGCGGAAAAGCACGGGCGCATCCTGATGGTTGGCCACCTGCTGCTCTACAAGCCGGCGATTCAGTTCATCCGCGACTATCTCACCGCCGGATCGCTCGGAAAAGTCCTGACACTGCATCAGGAGCGCATGAAACTCGGCAAGGCCCGCGCGGTGGAAAACGCACTCTGGAGTCTCGGAGTGCATGATGTCGCCGCACTCCTGTATATTGCCGGCGAGGCTCCGGCCAGGGTTTCCTTCTGTGGTCACCGCGGACTCCAGGACGGTATCGAAGACGATACCTATCTCCACATGACTTTTGCTGACGGTCGCATCGCGCATCTGCACAACTCATGGCTCTGGCCGGAAGACCGCCGCGGTCTCAAAGTCATCGGTGAGCGCGGGATGCTCGTTTACGATGAGAAGGTGGAAACCGTCACGCTGGTGAAGAAGCGCATCGACGACAAACTCAACAACGTGGACGAAGGCAGCGAATTGCTGTTTGAAGCACCGCGCGATTTTCAGGCGCTCACCGCCGAGTTGCAGCACTTCATGAGCTGCGTGGAATCGCGTCAAACACCGCGTTCCTGCGGACGCAACGGACTCGACGTCGTGCGCGTCCTGGAAGCCGCGGCCAACTGAATATTCCCATCCTCATGTCCTTTTCTGTTCATCCCACTGCGATCGTTGATGATCATGTGACCATCGGCGACGGCACAAAGATCTGGCACTTCGCGCATATCTGCTCCGGCGCGCGCCTCGGCAGCAATTGCATTTTCGGACAGAACACGATGGTGGCCAACGATGTCGTCATCGGCTCCAATGTGAAGGTGCAGAACAACGTCGCGATCTACACCGGCACGGAGATTGAAGACGATGTCTTCCTCGGGCCGTCCTGCGTCCTGACAAACGTGACCAATCCGCGCAGCCAGGTGAAGCGGCACAGCCTCTACGAGAAGACTCTCATCCGCCGCGGCACGACCGTCGGAGCCAATGCGACCATCGTCTGCGGCATCACCCTCGGACGCTATTCGTTTATCGCCGCCGGTGCCGTCGTCGCCAAAGATGTGCCCGACTACGGATTCATCATGGGCGTGCCGGGCCGCCTCAAAGGCTGGATGAGCCGCCACGGACATTTGCTCAATTTCAACGATGCCGGCCGCGCCGTCTGTCCCGAGTCCGGCTTCGAATACGAACTCAACAACGGCAGCGTCCGGTGCCTGACACTCGACGAAGAGGCTCCGCTGCCCGCTGAACTTTCGCAGGGTGCAAAAACTTACGACGAGTTCAAGGGGTAGTCCGGGAGTGCGGGAGTGCGGTGGTGCGGGAGTGCGGGAGTGCGGGAGTGCGGGAGTGCGGGGGTTGTCACGATGCGAAGCTGATTATGAAAATCACGCGCTTTGAGGACCTGGAGGCATGGAAAGCGGCGCGGGAACTGACAAGAACCGTATATGAATTAAGCAAGAAGGGCGAGTTCTCCAAAGACTTTGGATTGAAAGATCAGATTCGCCGTGCCGCAGGTTCGGTCATGCATAACATTGCCGAGGGATTCGACTCCGGTTCCCGGCTGGAATTCCAGAGATTCCTGCGATACGCCAACCGATCCTGTTCAGAAGTACGCAGCCAACTGTACGTCGCCCTTGATCAGGAATACCTGACCGAAGCAGCGTTCAATCAAATTTCAGAGCATTGCACCGGGACGTCCCGGATCATTCGCGGCCTCATCCGCTACTTGAAGTCACGCCCCTCCAAGTAAGCGCTCTCCACCACCCCCGCACCCCCGCACCACCGCACCACCGCATTCATCCGCCCATGAAAGTCCCTCTTCTCGACGTTAACGCCCAGAATCTCCCGCTCGAAGCTGAGCTCACCGCCGCATTCACCGGCGTGCTGCGCTCCGGCCAGTTCATCATGGGACCGGAGATGGAGGCTTTCGAAAAGGAAATCGCGGCGATGGTTGAGTGCAAACACGGCATCGGTTGCTCGTCGGGCACCGATGCCATCCTCCTCGCACTGATGGCCCTCGGCATTGGACCTGGCGATGAAGTCCTCGTCCCGACATTCACTTTCTTCGCCACCGCCGGCTGTGTAGCCCGCACCGGCGCCACGCCGGTGTTCGTGGATGCCTGCCCCGTGTGCTTCAATATGGATGTGAACAAGGCCGCGGCCAAAATCACCTCAAAGACAAAAGCGATTATTCCGGTGCATTTGTTCGGGCAGAGCGCTGACATGGATGCGGTGATGGCCCTGGCAAAAGCGCACAATCTCTTCGTGATCGAAGACGGTGCCCAGGCCATCGGCGCGAAGTACAAAGGCAAGCCGGTCGGATCCATCGGACACTTCGGCACCTACAGCTTTTTCCCCAGCAAAAACCTCGGCGGTTTCGGCGACGGCGGATTTCTCGTGGCCAACGACGATGCGCTTGCCGACCACGCCCGCATCCTGCGCACGCATGGCAGCAAGCCGAAGTATTATCAAAAATTCGTGGGTGCCAATTTCCGCCTCGATCCGCTCCAGGCGGCCCTGCTGCGGGTAAAACTGCGCCGCTACAATGACTACACGAAGAAGCGTCAGGCGAATGCCGCTTATTACGCCGAAAAACTCAGCGCTTTGCCTGGCGTGGCGGCTGCGGACCCTTCGCACTGCAAATGCTTCTCATCTCAGGACACATGGCTCGCCGCAAATGGTGCCACGATTATCCTGCCAACTCCATACGCCCACAATGAGCATATCTGGAATCAGTTCACCCTGCGGGTTATCGGACCAGGCAAACGTGACGCACTCAAGAAATATCTCACCGACAACAACATCGGCACTGAGGTCTATTACCCGGTGACGATGGATCAGCAGGAGTGTTTCCAATACACCAGCGACTGGGCACGCAGCGACTGTGACACCGCGCACCGTCTCGCCGGAGAGGCGCTGAGCATTCCGATCTATCCGGAACTCAGCCGCGAGCAGCAGGACGCCGTGATCGCGCAGATCGCGGCGTGGCTGCAAAGCTAACGTGGAGTGGGGTTGCCTTCGGCTGTCTCCGCTTCACTCCGGCTCCCGCCCACCAGTGAACGGCAGCAAACAAGTGGGCAGAAAGCCCGCTCCACATGATCATGCCAGAGGAAATCACATCACCGGCCGGCCAGCCGATGCTTTCCCCTGAAACACTTCAGGACGGCCCGTGGTTTGAAGGGGTGCGGAAGGCTTACGAGGTGCGCACGCAGCCATCGCATCCGCC
>JANNVM010000188.1:0-4847 GCA_031414455.1 Verrucomicrobiota bacterium | reverse complement strand
ACGGACGGAGCAACCTGTATGAGTTTCTCTTCGGCGGAAATCCGACGTCAGGCGCGGATCCGGAAGTCAGTGCGGCCATGACCGGGACGGACCTGCGGCTGACGTGGCTGGGCCGGACGGCAGCGGGCGAGGCGATTTACGCCGTCGAGAAGGATGCCGCGCTCGCGGATGCCTGGACCGACAGCGGAATCACGGCCACACTGGCGGCGGATCAATCCGGCGCACCCGCCGGCTACTCGCGCTACGAAGCGACCGTGTCGCGCGGCTGGTGCCGCATCAAAGGGACTGCACTTTGAGCCTCATGGACACGCAGCAGCTTGCAAAGACATACAGCACGTTTGAGACGCTCCTGTCGGTGCGTCCGGACGACATTGACATGAACCAGCATGTGCATTCCAGCCGCTACCAGGACTATGTGCTTGCGGCGCGTTTCGATCAGATGGCACGCTGCTATAGAATGAGCATGGACGAATTCGTGCAGCTCGGATTCGGCTGGTTCGTCAACACCTCGCACATCGAGTATAAACGCCAACTGCGGCTGGGTGACCAGTGCCGGGTGCGGACCAGAGTGGAACGTTTCGACCGTACGGGTGTGCGCATCGGATTTGAAATCCTGCGCTGCAGCGATGGGAAACTGTCCTGTCAGGGCTGGTGCGGATACACACTCATCACGCTGAGTACGGGACGCGCTGTGGAGATCCCGCCGTGGATCGTGGAGAAGTATTCGGTGTGATCCATGATCACGGCAGTTCAAACAACAGACGGAAGAACTGCCGTCGTGCGGTGCCAGGAGGGACGGTGACTTGCCATGAATTCAGGCGTGATACGCTGTGGAGGTCCACCGACTCAGTGGAAGGCAGAACATGGCGGTGGGTGAAATTGTCATTCCCGCGCACCGCCGCCGGCGCGATACCCGTGGAGACGCACAGGGGGATCCCTGTCAGAATGGTCCGCAACGATTCAGAAATTCGCATACGCCGGCGAAATTGACCGGAATGACGTGAGGCTTCGGTGAAGAGAATCGCCGATGTTGCCCTATTATCGCATGGGGAAAGCCACTGCCCGGCTGAGGCTCCGTGCCTTATTTTCCGCCCTCCTGTTCACTCTTCGTCTGCTTCGCGTTTGTCTTCGCCCCGGCTGCGTGCGGGGCCGAGGATGAGCGGCCGGCCCATGAAGAGCTGGCCGTGGAGATCGGCGACAGCCCGGCGGGCGTCCTTGAGTGTCGCCATTTGCACGAATCCGAAACCCTTGGAGCGGTGCGTGCGTCCGTTATAAACGATGTCCACTTCCTTGACCGGTCCCACGCCCTTAAAGAGATCAAGGAGGTCGGTCTCACTGGCATCGTAATGGAGATTGCCGATGTGGAGGCGCTCGTTGTCCACGGATTCCGGGTCGGCGGCAGGCACGGGGGTGTGCGGTTTTGACTCCCGCGGCGGGCGTGGCGTCTGTTCAGGACGGGCCGGACGCTTCGGGGTGCCAGCTTTGGGCCGGACGAGACCAAAGGTGAAAATGGCGATGAGTTTCTGGCCGAGGGTTAGTGGAGGCGGAGTGGGCGCTTTGCGTTCCGGACGTGCGTCCCGGCGGTCGTCCCGGCGCCGGGGACGGTGGTCATCGCGGCGCTGTTCCCGCGGGGGGCCGTCCCGGCGCTCATCACGGCGGGGGCGGCGGTTGCGGTTGTTGTCGCGGTTATTGTTGCGGGGGCGTCCGCCGCCGCGGTTGTCGCGCGGGGGCGGGTTGTTGCCGGGATTGTCTGACATGAGGGAAAGGGTGGGTTGGAGAGGAAGGGGGGCACCCTTCCTTTCACGGGATGAGGGGCAGGTCAATTCACCAGTTCGTGCCGGTGATGAGGGAAATGTCGCACGCGGGGTCTTTCTTTTTGCCAATGTTGTGTCATACATCCGCCCTATCCGGCGCTCCGACCAGTCTCCCCAGTCGCCGGATTTCGACCATGACCCGACCGATCCTCGCTGCTCTCTTTACGACCCTGACAATTCCTCTCGCTGCCCAGGAAAAGCCCCCCAGGGCGGTGCCTGCGGACCTTGTGGACAGCCGGGGACGCTTTGCGCCGCAGCCCGCCGAAACAGAGGTGGACACCATTGTCCGCATCCAGATTTTTCTCGATGAGCACCTTCACGGGCCGGGATACATCGACGGAAAAATCGGTGAATTCGGCAAAAAAGCCGCCTCGGTTTACAATCAGATCCACGGGATTCCCGTCGGCAACTGGCACAATCTCACCGAGGTCTCGGCGAAAGCGGTGCCCAATGCCTACACCACCTACACCCTTCAGGAGGCCGACCTGAAATACCTGACACCGTCCCTTCCATCCAAGCCCCAGGATCAGGCGAAGGTAAAATACCTCGGCTACCGCAGTCTCCTCGAATTTGTCAGTGAGCGCTACCACACGAGCGAGGAGTTCCTCGTCTGGCTCAACAGAACCGGCCCCAGCCTCGACAAGCTCGATCCCGGCGACACTCTGTCGGTGCCTAATGTCACGCCGTTTAAGATCGAAGAATGGCCGAAGCACGCCAAGTTCGACAAGGAGCCGGTGCTCAGCGCCCGCACTGTGGCTGTGGATATCGCCGCCCGGGTGGCCATCTTTTTCGACGAGCAGAACAAGCCCATTGCCAGCTTCCCGATTACTCCGGGGCGTCCCAAGTTCATCCAGTTCGGCGAGTGGCAGATCACCGGCATGATCTCGACGCCGGAGTTCCGCTGGGACAAGTCCATGCTCGAAGCAGGGAAGCGCAGCGAGGAGTTCTATCAACTCCCCATCGGCCCCAACAGCCCGGTCGGGGTGATCTGGACCAGCACCAGCCGCAACGGCATCGGCCTCCACGGCACCGCGAGCCCGCACACCATCGGCCGCAGTGAAAGTGCCGGATGCGTCCGCTTTGCCAACTGGGACGCGGTCCGTCTGCCGCAGATCATCCGCCCTGGCGCAAGGCTCGTTATTCGCTGATCCCTGCCGCTGAGGGCCGTCGCAATTACTGGTCCGGGTGTGGTTCTCCAATAGGCGGAGGCGGCCCCCTGCATGAGCGCGACCGGCCGGGCGTCTTCGCAGATGATCTGGATGCCGCTGCGCCCGACCGGCTTGAAGCTGCCCCGGAAGTGTTCCGCCTCCAGCCATGAGGCGGCTTCGAGACGCCCGGCAGCCTACCATGATTCCAAAACCGGTATTTGTTCAGTAAAGACTCTCAAAACCATCAGCATCAGCCATTTCCAGGGGCAGGATGGCAAACCCCGGGCGGCGAATGACATGCCGTTACACTGCGCTTGACGCGTGCGATGCGTGGCGGCACCACGACAGACAATGAAGATGCCGGACTTAACTTCGCTTGCGGGTGATCCAGCGGCGGCGCGGGCTCTTGCGGATCTCGCAGAGCAGCGCTGGCGCAAGGCACGCGACGCGGCGAAGGAACTTTGCAAGAAGGACCGCACACGCTACCTCCCGCTCCTCATCGCCGCCAACGCGGGACTCGCGCAGGAGTTGCTCGAACGCGGACTGACGGCGGACGCCATCACGGTCATCGCCCATCTCAAAACGATCGCGCCGCCCGATTTTGTTGCCGCACTGGAAGCGAAACAAAATGAGAACACGGCCGTGGCGGTGATGCAAAAAGGCCAGCCCGGCCAGGCGGCGGCGGCCGGATGGGAACTATTGTCCGCCGCGGTCCGGACGCTGGAACAGGGCGGCACTGTCTCCGCCGCCGCGCTGCTGACGGCGGATCAATTTGTCAGTGGCATCCTAACGCCGCCCCCGGCGGTGGAAGGGACGGAGGATTTACTAACCAGGGAACTGTCGCTGGTGCAGCGGGCGATGGATGCCACGGGGGACGGACGGTGGGACGAAGCGCAGGAAACGCTGCGCGGGCTGCCGCGACGTTCCGTCTTTCAGCACTGGCGGCTCTTTCTGCGCGGCGTGCGCTGCGTGCATCAGAGCGAGGCGGCGACGGCACAGCAGTGCTTCGACGCCCTGCCTGCGGGCAGTGCCACGGCCCGGGCTGCGGCACCGTGGCGCGAGCTTTGCGCCCTGCCGGCCACCCCGGACAAGGCTCCGGGATCCGCCTCGGCCGCACTGTTCACCGCTCTCTGCGGCGCGCCTCCGGAATGGGCGGCGCCGCTCGCTGCGGCGGACTCACACTGGCGCGGCCTGCGTCCGCGTGCGGCGTTCGAGGCGCTCCGCCAGGGACTGCGCGATCACTTCCCTGACGACCGGCCCGGCCTGCCAGGGATGCTCACAGACCTCGTGCTCAGCGGAAAACTCCTTACCTCCGGCATCAAGGCCCGGGACATCGAGGATTACTTCGACTGCCTCTACAATCTGGTGCTTAACAAGCAGTGCCGCTCCGACCGTGAGCAGAAAATTATCCGCCGGATGTTGTGTGTCTCCAATGGATTGCAAATGGAGGCCGCGACGCTGGAGCAGCACTTCGCCGAGATCATCCGCATTGACCGGAAGCTGCACGGCGCGGACCCGCTGCGCGAATCCGCCGCATGGGCATTTTCCGCGGAACTGATCATGGGGGGCATGGCGTCCGACGGGCTGAAAGTCAGGGACTGCACGCCGCGGGAGCGCGCCATCATCCGCATCATGCACCAGCAGGCGGCGGCACTCGATCCCGCGCACCCCGCTCCGGCGCTGGCACTGCTCAAATATTTCGAAGAAGCCGGGGAGTCGGCCGCCGCGAAAAAGGAGATCGCCGTGCTGACGAAAAATTTTCCTGACAACAAAGACCTGCTCCTGCGGTCCGCGGACGCCGCCGTCAGCCGCAAGGCCTTCGCCGGGGCACTTACCTCTCTGCGCCGGGCCCGGACCATTGATCCTCTGGACGCGGACGTCCGCC
>JANNVM010000187.1:0-3219 GCA_031414455.1 Verrucomicrobiota bacterium | reverse complement strand
CTCAGTATTCTTCGCTGAAGCGCTGACAGGAACGGCCGTCAGTTCGACGGTATCCGTGCCGCGGAGCGCGGTGATTTTCACTGGTTCGTCCACACGGAGATAGAAGCAGGCTTCGGCAGCGCCGGCAGCATCGGCGATATCAGTGGTGCCAATGCGGAGGAGGACGTCGCCAGGATGGATGCCGGCGCGTTCGGCGGGGAGGGCGGCATAACATTCGATGACACGCGGGATGGCGTCAGTGTGGCAGAGACGAATGCCGAGTTCGGCGCGTGCCAGAGTCTGGCGTTCGGTCCAGAGTTTCACAAAATGCCTGACAGCGGCAGCGGGAAGGATCCGCGCGGCTTCCGGGACATTGGGAACACCGCCGGCGAGAAGTCCCGCCAGATTGCCGTCCGGAGCGGTGACGGGTGTGCCCTGCATCCATGTGCCGGTCGGCAGATGCACGCGGAGCCATGGGGATTGAAGGAGGTTTTCGCCATGCAGGGTGTCGCGGCCTGCCAATCGCGCGGCGACAGGCGCTGCGGATTGCAGGGTGAGGTCCACCCCGGCGGTCAGCGCGACAGCGGTCTGGTCAAGGGAGGCGACCGGCCACGGGGGATCGGGATTCTCGACGGGCTCGAAAAGTGAGAACCCGCTGTCCCGGTCGCGGGCAAGCAGCTTCAATGGCCGTGTGCCCGAGCCATCCACCGCTCGATAGCTGTCGCTATCAGCGCTTTTCTCCATGATGGAGGCCAGCAGACCCGGAGTGACGGCGATAGCAGTGGACACGCGGGCAGGTTCCCCGCCGGCCGGGCGGCACTCGAGTCGCAGCAGCGCTTCCGGCCATGGCGGAGCGGCAGTGGCGCTGGGGACGGGCAGGCAGTGCAGAATGAGAGAAAGTGAATAGCCAAGGCCCGCTGCCATGGGGCGTTTCAGATAACGGTGACTGCCGGGCGCATTCACCTTGTCACAAGTCACGGAGTTTCGGCGCGGGCTTCTGCTCCTGTTTTTCCTCGCGCCCTTCCGGTCCGATGACCGGCTGTTTATCCTGATCTTGAGCGCTGGTGCGGCGTTTGCCGGGAATTCCAGCCTGCGGGGTAGTGATGTTGAGGCTGCCGTTTGGCTGGTAATCCACAGGCGGTGCCGTGATGACAGTGCCGCCAATGACAATCGTCGAGCCGTTGGATGGCGCGGGGCGGGGAAGCAGCCAGAGAGTGAGCATCACAGCGGCATAAGCGCCCGCGGCGCTCCAGATGACAGCAGGACGGCGCAGGCCGTCAAACCATGCCTGGGTGCGTTCCCACAGAATACTCAGGGAACTGCGGCGAATGATTTCACTGCGCTGGCGGCGCTGGAATTTCTCAAGAAATTCCTCTGCGAATCCCTCCGGCGGCTGCTCGTAGCGCTTGAGGCGCAGCAAGCGGCGGAGTTGTTCGTCTTTATCCATGTGCGGGCCTTCTTTCATTGGAGGTAATCGGAGAGCAGTGCCTGAAGCTGGCGGTGGGCATAGAACAGGCGGGAGCGGACCGTGCCTTCGCTGAGCCCCATGATCCGGCCGATTTCGGCGTGCGCCATGCCCTGAATGTCGAACATTGTCACCACGGCGCGATGGGATTCGGGCAGTTTTTGCATCGCGTTGTTGAGCTGTTCCTGGAGTTCGTTGAGTCCGGCTTCGCGGACGGGGTCACTGGCGGCGGTGAGTTCGAGGTAGTCTTTGTCGCGCTCGATGCTGGCATCCATATCGTCGAGCGACAGCGTGCGCCGGCGGTTGCGGCGCTTGAGGAAATTGAGCGTCATGTTCACCGCGATGGTGTGGACCCATGTGTGGAATCCGCTGTCACCGCGGAAACGTGTCAGACTGCGATAGGCGCGGGCAAAGATGTCCTGGAGCAGATCAGCGGTATCGTCGCGGTTGCCGGTCATGTTATAGACCGTAGAGTAAAGGCGGGGCGTGAACTTGAGCACCAGAGTGTCGAAGGCGGCGGTGTCGCCGCTGCGGGCGCGCTCCACCAGCAGGCGGTCCTGTTCTTTTTCGGTGAGTGCGCCGTCAGTCATGCGGGTGGCTGTGGTCGCCGGGACCAGCCCGAATCCAGATACAGATGTCGCGATGGCGGTCACGGGGAAATTGCGGTAATGGGTGAGCCGGCGGGCGAAGAGCCATCGCGCCGGCGGGTGAGGGTGACAGAAACGGCGTCGGTGTCAGGCAGGATGAACTTCCGCAGAGTGACGCGCACTTGTTTTAAAGGAAATGCCTCGAGCAGATCGCCGCAGAGCACATCCGCCAGCGTCTCGATCAGCCGGTATTCCCGCCGCCCCGCCGTCTCCCGGCAAACCGTGGCCGCTGCGGAGTAATCCACCGTCCGCGACAACTCATCCTCCAGCCCGGCCAGCGGCCGCACCGGCCAGAATGTCACATCTGCCGCCAGCCGCTGCGGCGCCGCACGCTCCACCTCCGGCACGCCGATCCGTGCGGCAAAGCCGAGTCCATGAAGGGTGATGTGGTCGTTTTCGGGCATAATGTTCGGAAGAATAGACCGCCGGAGAGAGGGGATGTTCAATCTTTTTTGGCTCGGCCGCCGTGTCATCGGCATCCCTTTTGACTTCACCGCCAAGCCGGTGATCGCCCCGCCGCAGCCGCCGCGGGAGACGATCCAGATCAAAGCGATCCGTCCTGAGCGCGACCATCTGGAGATCCGCTTCCCCCGCGTGGAGGGTTATCGCGTCGAACTGCCCGAAGAACGGTTGGAGGCTAAACTCGATGCCAACTCTACTCTGGAACTCAGCCCTGCGCTGGCCGGCCCCTCCGTGACGCAAACCTCAGGCATCATCTGCGAAACCGCCGACATGAACTTGAAGCACCTCGGTGATATGCGCCCTTCCACGCTGCTCTTCCACCTCACGCAGCGGCTCATCATGACTAAATGGCGCGCCTCCCAAGTGCCATCTCAACTGGGTCATCCTCGACAGTGATTGGGAGGGCGAGTTTTGCCGCGTCGCGGAGGCGCATCCGCAGGTCGTCGCTTACATGAAGAATGACATGGAAAGGAAATGGCCGATTTCTTTACATGTCTCCAGCGACTCACATACGAAACGACGGTTTTTGATCAACGAGGCTCCTCCAAATTGCAGATTCGACAATTTCAGGAGTAGAGAATTGCACCTTTAGCCCGTAAGTGCAATTACCCCAGCCTCAAATTGCATTCTGAACCATGAAACGCGGACCCACCGGCCACTACCTGC
>JANNVM010000186.1:0-3866 GCA_031414455.1 Verrucomicrobiota bacterium | reverse complement strand
TGTTTTCCGCCGGGTTGTAGCGCCCACCGGTGTTCAAAGCGCTGACGCCATCGAGTGTTCCGCCCCAAACGATCATCTCGCTGCCGGTCCACACCGCCGTGTGTTGGCCGCGCCCGGCAGGCGTCCCGGTTGTGCTCAGCGGCGTCCAACTGTTTCTCGCCGGATTGTAGCGGCCGCCCGTGTCAAGATTACGGGGGCCTCCGCCCCAGACAATCATCTCGCTGCCGGTCCACACCGCCGTGTGGTAAAAGCGGCCCGAGGGAGCCGTCCCATCGACATTGCGCTGCTGCCAGGCCTCCTGCGCGCGCAAAGTGGGAGCTGCAACAAACAACAGGATGAGAATCCGCGGGATGACTGTGTTCATGATTACATTTTGCGAAGCCGCATCACAGCGGTTCTGATGATTGAGCACACGTGCCGGGCGAGAGGTGCACGTGCTCCTATCAATGCGCAATCGGGGGAAAAAAGGGGACAGGGATTTGTTTTCTTTCGGATCACAGGCATCTCTGACCTGGATGTGCGTGATCCTCCCAAGGGCGTTGGATCCCTGGCGCAGTTCTTTGGTTTTGGATGCAGTTTTCATGGTTCGGCCGGTTCTACGATTTCAACGACGATGCCCGATCTCCTGCTTCCGCGGTGTGTTTGATAACGCCTGTTCAAGTTGAGATCCAGTGCTGGGTTCAGGGGGCCAGCCTCCGACGCACGAGCCAGAGGTGGTAGTCGCCCGCGCTGTTTCCTGCCAACCCTGTCGCAAACAGATTGCCGAACGGATCAGCGGCAATCCCAGTGCCCTCCGTATAATAACCTGGGACGAGGCTGAAATCGTCTATTGTGGCCCACACTCCGGTTGCGGATGGCAGTTGCCGCGTGATCCAGTGCCGGACATCCGCACCGCCGACGCCGGTCACATAGATATCGTTGTTGGGACCGACGGCCACGGCTGCGGCAAAACTGTACGCCTCACCGGCATCTGGGCGGGGCAGCGCGAATACATCCACCGTGGTCCAAGCTGTCCCCGCGCCTGTTCCTTTACGAACGACCCAGTATCGAGGGAATACGGTTGTCGCGTTCCTGCCGCTGCCGGTTGTTACCGCGCGGAGACCCACTCCAACGACAAACACATTCCCCTGGCCGTCAGCAGCGATGTCGTTGGCACGGGTGACGCTGCTCAGATCGTAGCGGAAGCTATCTACGAGCGCCCACGTGTTTCCTCCGTCACTGCTCTTCCGTACCTGCCAGGAAGTATCGGTGTTGCTTATCCCAAACACGTTGGTCCCTCCGCAAACAATTCTCCGCATCGCAGCCGGGAGATTGATAGTGCTCCACAGGCCGGCCTCGAGTTTTCGAAGCAGCGGGCGGGATATAGTCGAGGTAGTCTTCCCTTTAATAATCGTTTCCGTGGCACTGCCGACGACATAGATGTTCCCACTGCTGTCCAATGCGACACTCGGAGGCCCCGCCAGGACATATTGAGGATTGGGATGGATATAGAGATCCAGCGTGGCCCACGTGGCCCCGGCGTCCACGCTCCTGCGGATGAGCCATTTGGTCCCTTGGGCCATACTGGCGGTGACGAGGTGATCCTCGATCGCATTTCCGCTGACAGCAATGCGGGCTGAAGCAATTCGTCCGGCCCCTCGCGAACTCGTCGCCGAGGTGACGTCGTCCGCAGTGACCCAAGTGTCGCCCTCGTCGCTGCTTTTCATGACGACGGCGTGCGTAATGCCCGCTGCATCGTTCATCGAGCCGGCGACAAAGACATTCCCAACGCTGTCAGCTGTGATCCCGTCAGCCTTCGCGGAGGGTGCATCAATGTCATCCACCGTCTCCCACGTCTGGGCCTGAGTTGCTGCGGAGCTGGCGGTGAGCGCCACGCCGAGTGCGAGAATCAAGCGCGGCGCTCGCCTAGCGAGCGTCTCGAGATGCCTCGGACGGGTTGATTCCTGGAGTGAGGAGCGATGTGATGGTGCCTGGATTTCGGTTATGTGTTTCATGTTTTCGTGCAGTTTGGTTTTTCGTTTTGTGTGGCTGACTCTTTCAATAGTTCCTGCGGCTATCCCTGGATCGAGCGAACGTGGCGGTTTATGTTTTTGTTTTGTCCTTAACGCTTGGGTGAAAGGGCGTCCGTTCCGGTCACATTCTCCGCTTCGGCCTTGTCGAAGTCCGCCAGCTTTTGTTGCCAGTGGGCGGCCTGGTCCGGCTTCCCAAATACTTGATAGAGGCGGCCGGCGCGGTTGAGGGCGTCGCGTTTGGATTTGTTTTCGACCTTGTTATCGATCAGGAGATTAGCGGTCAGGTCTGCGGCTTCTTGAACGAGAGGATCGGCTTCGCCGAACTTGCCTTGCCAGTTGAGTGTCATGGCTAAGTTGAAGAGCGCTTTGGCCAGATGGGATTCGTCGCCCGGGAGTTTTCGCCTGATTGCCAGGGCCTCGCTTTACGGCGGCTCAGACTCCGGTATCTTTTTTTGATCCACGAGGGCGTCGCCGAGGCTTGTGAGTGCCGCTGCCACTCCCGGATGTTCATCCCCAAACCGCTTCCTCTGGATAGCGACCGTCTCGCGATCGAAGGTTTCCATTTCCGCCAGCTTGCCCTGGTTCTTGAATAAGATTTGGAGCCGGTTGCGCCAGCTCACCTCGTCCGGGTGTTCGGCTCCCGGCAAGTTGCGGCAAATGGTCACCGCCTCCCGATACATCGATTCGGCTTCCGTAAATTCGTTCTGAGCCTCGAGGACGCGTCCGAGATTGCCGATCAGCCGGGCGGTCTGCGGGTGCGCACTTTTCCGGGATTTTCTCTCAATCTCGATTCCCTCCCGAATGAGGGGCTCGGCTGCGGCGGCCCTGCCCTGTTTGAGGAGCGCCAGCGCGAGGCCGTTGAGCGCTGCGGCCACATTCGGATGCGCGTTGCCCAGCAGCTTCCGCTGCAGTGCCAGCGCCTCGCGGTAGAGGGATTCCGCCTCCGCGAGCTTATTTTGCGTTTGGACCACATTGGCAAGGTTGTTGAGCGATGTGGCCACTTCCGGATCGTCGTTGCCCAACAGTTTCTTCTGCATGGCCAGCGCTTCGCGCAGCAGGGTTTCCGCCCCGTCCACCTTGCCCAGTTGCTCCAGTACGACCGCCAGGTTGTTGAGCGAGGTCGCCACGTCCTTATGTTCATTCCCCATGAACTTCCTGATCATGGTCAGCGCCTCGCGATGGACCGTCTCCGCTTCCGCCAGCTTGCCACGGTCGGCGAGAATCGTAGCTAGGTTGCTAAGCGACGTGCTCACGTCCGCATCCTTGCCCATGAGTTTCCGCTCCATTGCCAGGGCTTCGCGAAGCATCGCTTCGGCCTGAGACAGTCCGCCCTGATGACCGAGCACGGTGGCCTGTTCGTTGAGCAACGCGGCCACCTCCCGATGTTCATCGCCCCGCAGTTTTTTGGTGATCGCGAGCGCCTCACTGAGCATCGCCCCGGCTTTCTCATACTCACCCAGCGCGCTATAGACCTTGCCGATGATGAACCGTAACTCCGCCTCAACTTCCGGCTGCCCTTTCATTTCCCCGCCGGCGCGTTCGGCGGTCTTGTCCAGAATCCTCCGCAGCATTTTCGTATCCTCGCCCAGCGCCACCGACGGACCGACCCCTTTGAGCATGTCTTTGAGAAACTTCGCGACCTGCCGGCTCTTTTCGGCCTCGGTTTTCGTGGCCTCCGCATTCGCCTGCGCCTTGTGTTCGGCTCTCGTGGCCCGGACCGCCTGCCAAGTGCTGACGACCACGCCGGCGACGAGCGCGGCGGCGACCGTGCCGCCGGCCGCGAAGGCTACTTTGTTCCGGTGGACCATTTTCCGGAAGCGATAGGCGGCACTGGCGGGGCGCGCGGTGACCGGC
>JANNVM010000185.1:0-5051 GCA_031414455.1 Verrucomicrobiota bacterium | reverse complement strand
CGTGAGGGCCGCGGATCGTAAAAGTAGAGCGACTGTGCCTGTAAGGTCAGTCGCTTGAGTTAGGTGCCTGGCGCGAGCGGCCAAAGCGAGCGGCCATACAGCCACACCCGCTCTGCGTTCCTGCTCCCGGCCTGGTTTTGCTCTGGCTGGAATTTCAGTTTTTCCTGTCACTGACCGGGACGGCTGCGTTGCGCAATGCACTGGCCTGCTGAACTGTTTCCATCGGCCATCTCATCGAAATCGCCGGCATCACTCCCGGCACCCATTACGGCCGCGTGACCATCGGCGGCGCATGGTCCCGCGACGGCGGACTGGTCGTCACGCTCATCAACGGCTTCACCCCTGTCGCCGGCGACACCTTCGACATTTTCGATTTCGATTCGACGAGCGATGCCGGCAGTTTTGCCACCATCACCCTGCCGGCACTGACCGCCGGCCTCGCATGGGACACATCGGAACTCTACACCACCGGCACCATCCGCATCGTCAGCACCACCGGACTCACCTTCGCAGCATGGGCCACCACCAGCGGCATCCCCGGCGCTACCCCCACCGGCGACCACGATGCTGACGGTTTCGACAACACGCGCGGCTCCGGCGCATGCAAGACGATCACCTTACACGACCTAAACGCCATGCTTGCGCCGGGCCGGGCCTTTGACTAGCGTAGATGGCACGGTCTCCATCACCGCCGTGCCCGAGCCTGCCTCCGTGCTGCGGCTCGTCCCCGGCGGACTCCCGATCACGCTGCGCCGTCGGGCGCGCCGGAAAATTTTCCCCCTCAATAATCCCAAACCATCCATCCCATGAAAACGCCACGTATCCCCGCCAGCACTGTCGCCGCGCTGCTCGGCTTCGCGTCTCCGCTCCATGCCGGCCGCCGCTACTGGATTGATCCGGCGGGCGGCTCCTTCACGGATGCAGCAAACTGGTCCGCCACATCGGGCGGGGCCGGCGGGGCCGGCGTTCCCGGTTCGAGTGACTATGCGCAATTCGAGATCGCCGGAACTTACACAGTCACCTTCCCCTCAGCGGTGACTGTATCCAGCCTTAGTTCGGACAATGGCGACATCACTTACAACCTTGGCGGATTCATGCACACGCTCACGTATCCTGTGACCACGCTGGGAACCTTCCCTGGCTCGGGAGTGACGGCACGCATCACTTTGACAAATGGCACACTGACCATGAGCACTGTCGGCAGTTCTGTCTCAGTCGACAGTTTACCCGGTGCGGTGAAATCGGAGCTGATTGTGAGCACCGGCAGCCAAATCGGCACTGCGGCAAACCGTCGTGATTTTTACGTAGGCGGTTCGGGCAGTGTTTTGCTGACTGTGAACAATACCGGGAAGATCTACGGTCTGGGTTTAAGCGTGGGTTCCTCCGCTGCCTCAGCCGGCACAGTGAACATCACCGGGGCAAGTGCGGATGTGGATTTTAGCAGCACCAGTTACATCGGCAATGTCTCGACTGGAAACCTGAATGTGCTCAGCGGCGGTGATCTCGTGAACTCCGCAGGTGTGTATGTCGGCGATGACGCCGGATCGAATGGCATTGTGACGGTGAGCGGCTCCGGTTCGTCGTGGTCGGGAATGAATGGGCTGGTGGTTGGCAATTCGGGCACCGGCTCCCTCTCGGTCGCCAGCGCCGGCGCGGTCAGCATGGCGGGCGGCGCGACACTCGGCAGCGTTGCCGGATCGAGCGGCACGGTGACGGTGAGCGGCTCCGGCTCGACGTGGTCGGGCGTCAACGCATTGGTGGTTGGCAATTCCGGTGATGGCTCCCTCACCGTTTCCGGAGCCGGCGTACTCACATCGAATGGCGCCGCCACCGTCGGCAGCCTGGCGGCGGGCAACGGCACCGTGACCGTGACCGGCAGCGGTTCGTCGTGGACGGGCGCATCCTCCATGGTCGTCGGCGGCAGCGGGGACGGCACCCTCACGGTCTCCAGCACCGGCAACCTCTCCACAGGCGTCGCGACACTCGGCAGCGTCGCCGGGTCGCACGGCACGGCGACGGTAAACGGGACGGGATCGCAGTGGAATATTTCCAGCGCGCTGACCGTGGGCTCCAGCGGGCAGGGGACATTGAACCTCACCGGTGCCGGTGCGGCCTCCGCGACGGGTACCACCATCTTTGGAAACAATGCGGGAAGCAGCGGCACCCTCACCGTCAGCGGCACCGGCTCGCAGCTCACGGTCGGGGCGGGAGGCTCCGGCCTCTACATCGGCTCGTTCGGATCGGGGACCATGGGCATTTCAACCGGCGGCCAGTTGAACACCACGAGCCTCATCGTGGGGAATGCTGCCAGCGGAAACGGCTTTGCGACCGTATCCGGCACCGGCTCGAACGTGGCGGCCAGCGGCGCAGTGACGGTCGGCAACACGGGCGTCGGCACCATGAACGTGACCAGCAACGGGAGCGTGAATTCGCAGAGCATCACCGTCGGCGCTTCTTCCGGTGCGAATGGCACGGCGACGGTGAGCGGGCTTGGTTCGTCCTGGGTGTCCACGTCCACCGCCACCATCGGAAACGGCGGCGACGGGAGCTTCACCGTCTCCGGCGGCGGCAATCTTTCTGCGTCTTCCGTACTCATCGGCAGCGCCTCCACCGGCACCGGCACGCTGAATGTGAGCGGACCCGGATCGGCATTGAATTCGGCGGGCGTGATCACCATCGGTTCCAGCGGTCTGGGGGCCATGACCGTCTCCAGCACCGCCGAGGTCGCCGCGACGACCGTGAGCCTCGGCCTCAACGCCCCGGGCACCGGCACGCTGACAGTCACCGGCGCGGGATCGCGCTTCACGAGCACCGGTGCGGGCGGAGTGAACATCGCCGGCCTCGGCAACGGCACGCTCAATGTGATCTCCGGCGGCGAGATGTATGTCGGTACGAATCTCACCGTGAACGATCCCGCCGGAGCGCCGGCCGGCACGCTCAATCTCGACGGCGGTTCCATCCACGTCACCGGCAATTTTTCCAATGGCGGCGTCCTGAACTTCGCCAACGGCCTGCTCCAGGTGGCGGGGAATTTCACGCCCAGCGGAACCTCCGCACTGCTGACCATCAACGGGGCCAGCAACCTCGTCCTCCCGACGCTCGATCTCATTGGCGCCACCGGCCTCATTTCAAATATTGCCGGCATCACCGTGGGGGCCGATCGCACCGGGCAACTGCTCCTGCGCTCCGGCCGCGTGGTGAGCGTCTTTGCTAATCCCATCTCCATCGGCAGCCTCGTGGGCGGCAGCGGCACCATCAGCGTGCAGAGCGGCGCGCAGCTCAGCGGGGGCAATTTTTCCATCGGCGGCAGCGGGGCCACCGCGGGTGGCACGGGAACGCTGGACGTCGCGGGCGGCACGGCGGATGCCGGTGCGCTGCGAATTTTCGCAGGCGGCACCGTGAATCTCAGCGGCGGCACTCTCGCGGTGGACAGCACGCCGGTGCTCGACGGGCAGTTCAACTGGACGGGTGGCACGCTGCGCTTCGATGTTTCCATTTCGCTCAGCAGCGCGAACGTGCCGAAGCTCCTCGGCGCGGCCGGCACGATCACCAACGGGCAGACTCTCTCCTCAGCCAGCGGTTCCGTCATCACGCTGGACACCCCCGTCACCGTGGACGGCGGCACGCTGAATGTCGGCACCCTCACGAACAACTCCACGCTCGAAGTCCACTCCGGCTCCGCCGCCGTCGCGTTCAGCGTCACGAATAACCCGGGCGCGCAGCTTTTCCTCCAGCGCGACCTGAACGTCGTGGGCGCGATGACGAATGGCAACGGCGCGCGCATCACTCTCACCGGCGGCACCGGGCGGCTAGCCGGTGCGGGCGCGCTCACGAACGCGGGCCTCATCACCGGCGACGGCACCATCGCCAAGCCGCTGACGAACAGCGGCCCCGGCGAGCTGCGCGCCGAGAACGGCAAGACGCTGCTCGTCACCGGCGTGAACGGCGCGAACTCGGGCCGTGTAAACCTGCAGGGCGGCACGCTCTACTTCACCCAGCCAGGCACTAATGCCGCCTCGGGCCAGATCAACGGCCACGGCGAACTCTACTTCCCCGCCACGCCCGTCCCCTCCATCGGCGCGCCCGCTGCGGGATTGAATAACAGTGGCCAGATGAACTTGTCAGGCGGCGACAGCCTCATCTTCGGCACCGTCGCCATGAACGCCGGCAGCCGGCTCATCGCCAGCGGCGGCGCGGTCGCCACGTTCTTCGACATCTTCCGCCACGCCGGCGCGGATGTGAAAGCCAGCGCCGGCAGCGCCATCGTCTTCTTCGGCGAAGTCCGCGGCCCCGGCTCCTTCACCGGATCTGGTATTATCTACATGGAAGGCGGCTACTCGCCCGGGGCCTCGCCCGCCAGCGTCACCATCGCCCCGCAGATGGTCTTCACAGAGACTAACGTTCTCACTCTGGAACTCGGCGGCCTCACCCCCGGCACGCAGCATGACAAACTCACCTTCACCCACGCCGCCACGCCGCAGGTGGAATGGGGCGGCACGCTCGCCGTCACGCTCATCAGCGGCTTCGTCCCCGCCGCGGGGAACAGCTTCGATGTCTTTGATTTCGATGCCGCGCGCGATGCCGGCACTTTCTCCACCCTCACACTTCCCGCACTCACCGCCGGCCTCGCATGGGACACATCGGAACTCTACACCACCGGCACCCTAGGCATCGTCAGCACCACCGGACTCACCTTCGCCGCATGGGCCACCGCCAGCGGCATCCCCGGCGCGCTGCCGGACGGAGACCACGATGCTGACGGTTTCGACAACGCCGCCGAGTTCGCGCTGGGCCTTTTCCCGCCGCAGCCAGGAACCGCGCTGCCGGCCGGCGGCTTCTTCACCTACAACGACGGCGAACGCCTCCGCCTCCTCTTCACCCGCCCGCTGGACCGCACCGGCGTCACGTTAGTCGTGCAAGCCAGCAGTGATCTCGTGGTGTGGCAGGACCTCGCCACCAGCGTGAACAGCGCCCCCTTCACCGGCCCTGGCTTCGTCTCTGAAAACCGCGCGCACCCGTTGTCCGAGCCCGGCCTCGTAGAAGTCCGCGAC